>NZ_JAGIQD010000013.1:0-203403 GCF_017815045.1 Burkholderia sp. CpTa8-5 | reverse complement strand
ATTATTGATCATATCTTCGATCAAAACCGCAATTTGCTCCCCGCAAACGTATATCGACGAGCGCGATTGCGCGACCCCGCTTTCCCCTTCCTCCAGCCCGCTACCTCGTCTACTCCATTTTTGATCAACGAGATCCGACCGAGGGGGCCGCCAGCGCCGTGTGCGTAGCGGGTCGGACAAGATCAAAAAACGGAGCAGTTTCTTTCGACGTCCACTCGTTGACCGTCCTGTAACGCGTAGATTTCCTCGATGAGCGAATAGGCTGCACCGCCTACGCGGTCTCGCTGTTCCCCCACCGGCGGGGGCTATGTGCTGACTGCGCCGACGCTTGGCGCGCGTTCGGCGCGCATCGTATTCGGATCGCCGAACGGAGAGCCTCCGGCAGGTCAGCTGGTGTGCCGCGTTCTAGCTATGATCGCGCGTCAGCTTGAGCATTGCCGGACAGCGCACGTTGGATGTCGACGCTCTGGCGCCATATATCGGCTTTATAGCGACTTCGGATGCGTGAGGTATGGCGAAGGCGCCAGCGTCGAATCCGGCGCGGATATTCGCGTTCAGCTGGGCGAGGCGGGCGCGGCACGGGCAGTAGCGATATCGACTGGACGCGAAGATTCGCTGCTGCGATAAGCCGGCCGGTGGCGTTAGGCGCCTTCCACGAAGGGGCGTAGGGCCGCCGAGCATGAGGACCAATCGATGCGGTGGCAGGAAGGTTATGGGGACGGTTGGACCTCCACGCACGTCGTCGCCGAGTAGCGGCTGTAAGCATCGCAGGGCCCGCAGAATCGCCGGATTTATCCTGGGGGGCATCGTCGGACCAGCGCGTGCCGATTCATCCGTTGTGCGCGCGCTACCCGATGGGCGCCCAACCCGCGCACTCGGCTTCGAGTGCGGTCTTCAACTGCTGATGCGCCCCAGGCGCCGAGCATCCCTCCCGGGCTCCGCGGAGAAGCCATCAGCCAGGCCTGCAGTCGGATCTTCCCGATCGGCCGCGTGTGGCGCCGGGCCCCTGCCGCAGCGTGGCAGGGGCAGCTGCAACCACGAAGAATGTCGTTACAGAGCAAGCGGGCGCATGGAGCCTTGTGCCGGTGTGGGAGAGCGACTCCAGACGAGTATCGTGCGTTCCCACGAGGCCGTCGAACGCGACTGTGGCCGAATTCGGTGATGGGGCTGACCCGCTGCAACCGCGAGAAGGACGCCCGCCCGTACACGGCGCCCGCGGCAAATGACCACCAGGCGGTCCGCGGCACCGGCTGCCGGACCGCGATTGCGCGCCGGAAGCACCACCAACCCTCCCGCGAGCGACCACAGCCGGCTCACCAAACCCGCCCGGCACGAAATTTGCCGAAATTTTGTGTCTACCCGCTTGGCATTATGCGAAAGAGATCGTATGATGGCGGTCTTTCGTTTTTAGCGCAGATGCAGATCGGCGTTGAAGGCGGAGTCTGACGAAGATGTGGCGCCGGTCGGCAACATCTCGCGCTTGCCTTAGCCGGGCGAGAGCGGGGATCGGTGGGAAGCGGAAGTCGGGAAGAGAGTGAAAATAATCTTCCAGATATGCTTGACAGGAGTGCGATGCACCCCCATAATCGTCAGTTCTCTACGGAGGGGTGCCCGAGTGGCTAAAGGGGGCAGACTGTAAATCTGTTGGCTTACGCCTACGTTGGTTCGAATCCAACCTCCTCCACCAAGATATCAGCGCAGTGAGCGGCAAGGAATCGTTAGTGGCCCGTGCGGGTGTAGCTCAATGGTAGAGCAGAAGCCTTCCAAGCTTACGACGAGGGTTCGATTCCCTTCACCCGCTCCAGACCGCTAAGTTGAAGCGTAGCGCCCATGTGGCTCAGTGGTAGAGCACTCCCTTGGTAAGGGAGAGGTCGGCAGTTCGATCCTGCCCATGGGCACCAGCAGTAAAAAGTCAGTGTCTTGTTTGCGCGCGGCGCAACCTGTGAAATTCCTTCTGGGAGTCGAAAATGGCCAAGGGTAAATTTGAGCGGACCAAGCCGCACGTGAACGTTGGTACGATTGGTCACGTTGACCACGGCAAGACGACGCTGACGGCAGCGATCACGACGGTTCTGACGAAGAAGTTCGGCGGCGAAGCGAAGGCGTACGACCAGATCGACGCGGCACCGGAAGAAAAGGCGCGCGGCATCACGATCAACACGGCACACGTCGAGTACGAAACGGCTAACCGCCACTACGCACACGTCGACTGCCCGGGCCACGCTGACTATGTGAAGAACATGATCACGGGCGCAGCGCAGATGGACGGCGCGATCCTGGTTTGCTCGGCAGCAGACGGCCCGATGCCGCAAACGCGTGAGCACATCCTGCTGGCGCGTCAGGTTGGCGTTCCGTACATCATCGTGTTCCTGAACAAGTGCGACATGGTGGACGACGCAGAACTGCTCGAGCTGGTCGAGATGGAAGTTCGCGAGCTCCTGTCGAAGTACGACTTCCCGGGCGACGACACGCCGATCGTGAAGGGTTCGGCAAAGCTGGCGCTGGAAGGCGACACGGGCGAGCTGGGCGAAGTGGCGATCATGAGCCTGGCCGACGCGCTGGACACGTACATCCCGACGCCGGAGCGTGCAGTTGACGGCGCGTTCCTGATGCCGGTGGAAGACGTGTTCTCGATCTCGGGCCGCGGTACGGTGGTGACGGGTCGCGTCGAGCGCGGCATCGTGAAGGTCGGCGAGGAAATCGAAATCGTCGGTATCAAGCCGACGGTGAAGACGACCTGCACGGGCGTTGAAATGTTCCGCAAGCTGCTGGACCAAGGTCAGGCGGGCGACAACGTCGGTATCCTGCTGCGCGGCACGAAGCGTGAAGACGTGGAGCGCGGCCAGGTTCTGGCGAAGCCGGGTTCGATCACGCCGCACACGCACTTCACGGCTGAAGTGTACGTGCTGAGCAAGGACGAAGGCGGCCGTCACACGCCGTTCTTCAACAACTACCGTCCGCAGTTCTACTTCCGTACGACGGACGTGACGGGCTCGATCGAGCTGCCGAAGGACAAGGAAATGGTGATGCCGGGCGACAACGTGTCGATCACGGTGAAGCTGATCGCTCCGATCGCGATGGAAGAAGGTCTGCGCTTCGCGATCCGCGAAGGCGGTCGCACCGTCGGCGCCGGCGTCGTCGCCAAGATCATCGAGTAAGCCAGTTATTCGTTGATCGATAGTTTTGGGGCTGGCGTCAGCCGGCCCCAGCATGGTTTAGGGGTATAGCTCAACTGGCAGAGCGTCGGTCTCCAAAACCGAAGGTTGGGGGTTCGATTCCCTCTGCCCCTGCCAAAAATCGCCACGTGTCCCACGTGGCATTTGTTTTAAGGTGTTATGGCGAATCCATCCGTCGAAACTGTAAATACCTCCGGCGATAAGCTGATGCTGGCCCTGGGCGTATTGCTGGTGTTGGCCGGATTCGTGGGCTTCTTCTGGCTGGCCAATCAGCAGTGGTATGTCCGCGGTGCCGCGTTGGCGGTAGGTATCATCGCCGGCGTGGCCGTCGGGCTGATGTCCGCCCCTGGCAAGAGCCTCATCGCGTTTGCCAAGGATTCGTACAAGGAAGTCCGGAAGGTCGTATGGCCCACCCGCAAGGAAGCAACGCAAACCACACTCGTCGTGTTCGGTTTCGTGCTCGTGATGGCGATTTTCCTCTGGTTGAGTGACAAATCGATCGAATGGGTGATTTTCTCGGCGATTCTGGGTTGGAAATGATATGAGCGATACTCCGGCATCCCCGAGCGGAAAGCGTTGGTACGTCGTGCACGCCTACTCCGGTATGGAGAAGAGCGTGCAACGTGCGCTTCAAGAGCGCATCGAACGTGCTGGCATGCAGGACAAATTCGGTCAGATCCTGGTTCCGACCGAAGAAGTGGTCGAAGTCAAAGGCGGCCACAAGGCTGTGACCGAGCGTCGTTTCTTCCCCGGCTACGTGCTGGTGGAGATGGAAATGACGGACGAAACGTGGCACCTCGTGAAGAACACCGCGAAGGTCACCGGCTTCGTCGGCGGTGCGCGTAACCGCCCGACCCCGATTTCCCCGAAGGAAGTCGAGAAGATCATGTCGCAGATGCAGGAAGGCGTCGAAAAGCCGCGCCCGAAGACCCTGTTCGAAGTCGGCGAGATGGTGCGTGTCAAGGAAGGTCCGTTCACGGACTTCAACGGCACCGTCGAAGAAGTCAACTACGAGAAATCGCGCGTGCGTGTGTCGGTCACCATCTTTGGCCGCTCCACCCCGGTCGAACTCGAGTTCGGTCAGGTCGAAAAAGTTTGATCCCGATTCGGTGGGCAGCCTCGGCTGCCCACCTTCGCGCTTACGGCCCGCGTCATGGCCGTTGAGGAGCGTCAGTAGCCAGCGGCGAACGCGCGTTATCACTCACCGAACGCCTTCTCCGGCGTTCCAATGAGGTTTCAAATGGCAAAGAAGATTATCGGCTTTATCAAGCTGCAGATCCCTGCAGGTAAAGCCAACCCGTCGCCGCCGGTCGGTCCGGCACTGGGCCAGCGCGGCCTGAACATCATGGAGTTCTGCAAGGCGTTCAACGCGCAGACTCAAGGCATGGAGCCGGGTCTGCCGGTGCCGGTGGTCATCACGGCATTCGCTGACAAGAGCTTCACGTTCGTGATGAAGACGCCGCCGGCAACCGTCCTGATCAAGAAGGCGGCGAAGGTGGACAAGGGCTCGAGCAAGCCGCACACCGACAAGGTCGGTTCGATCACGCGCGCTCAAGCCGAAGAAATCGCGAAGACCAAGATGCCGGACCTTACGGCAGCTGATCTGGACGCAGCCGTTCGCACCATCGCTGGTAGCGCACGCTCGATGGGTATCACTGTGGAGGGCGTGTAAATGGCTAAGATCTCCAAGCGCCGTCAGGCATTTGCCGCCAAGGTCGACCGTCAGAAGCTGTACGCGATCGAAGACGCACTGAGCCTCGTGAAGGAATGCGCGAGCGCGAAGTTCGACGAGTCGATCGACGTCGCAGTCCAGCTCGGCATCGATGCGAAGAAGTCGGACCAGGTCGTTCGTGGTTCGGTCGTTCTGCCGGCAGGTACGGGCAAGTCGGTTCGCGTTGCCGTGTTCGCGCAAGGCGAAAAGGCCGAGCAGGCACGTGCAGCAGGCGCGGAAATCGTCGGTATGGAAGACCTGGCTGAGCAGATCAAGGCTGGCCAGATGGACTTCGACATCGTGATCGCTTCGCCGGACACGATGCGTATCGTCGGTACGCTCGGCCAGATCCTCGGCCCGCGCGGCCTGATGCCGAACCCGAAGGTCGGTACGGTCACGCCGGACGTCGCAACCGCCGTCAAGAACGCGAAGGCTGGTCAGGTGCAATTCCGTGTCGACAAGGCCGGTATCATCCACGCGACCATCGGCCGTGCATCGTTCGAGCCGACCGCGCTGCGTTCGAACCTGTCGGCGCTGATCGAAGCGCTGCAGAAGGCGAAGCCGGCAACGAGCAAGGGCGTGTACCTGCGCAAGATCGCACTGTCGAGCACGATGGGCGTCGGCGTGCGTGTCGACCAGGCTACGCTGGCAGCGCAGTAAGCAAGTATTCGGGCCGCTTCGTTCGCGAGGCGGCCTACATGGGCTTTGGGCGGTTGTTCGTGCAGCAGGGCGAACAACCGGTTATCAAAGACCGTTGGTGGGGCGCAGCAGGCAGGCGATCCCTTAATTCAAGCCAACGCAGATGGCGAACCCGAAAAAGTTTTGCAGTGGTGAAGCCGCAGGCCGCGAAGCGATTCGCGGCGTGAGGTGGAAATACTCCTAACGAGGTCGGACGCCGTTGTTGAACGAGGTACGTGAGGTTTCGGCCATACCGGCCACGCCGAACGTATCGTTTCTGGAGGCTAACCGTGCCGCTTAATAGAGAAGACAAGCAAGCCGTCGTCGCTGAGGTTTCCGCGCAAGTCGCGAAGGCCCAGACCGTTGTGCTGGCTGAGTATCGTGGAATTGCGGTTGGCGATCTGACCAAGCTGCGCGCGAAAGCGCGTGAGCAACAGGTTTACCTGCGCGTGTTGAAGAACACGCTGGCGCGTCGCGCCGTCGAAGGTACGCCTTTTGCTCCGCTGGCAGAGCAGATGACTGGTCCCCTGATCTACGGCATCTCGGAAGATGCCATTGCTGCTGCCAAGGTCGTCAACGACTTCAGCAAGAGCAATGAAAAGTTGGTCATCAAGGCTGGTTCGTTCGATGGCAAGGTGATGGACAAGGCTGGCGTGCAAGCGCTGGCAAGCATCCCGAGCCGCGAAGAACTGCTCTCGAAGCTGCTGTTCGTTATGCAATCGCCTGTTTCGGGCTTCGCGCGTGCTCTCGCCGCGCTGGCCGAGAAGAAGCAAGCGGAAGCTGCGTAAGCGAACGTGCATCAGCGTTACTGATCGCTGGCTGTATCCGAATTCAATTTAGGAGTATTTCAAATGGCAATCGCAAAAGAAGACATCCTGGCAGCAGTCGAAGGGATGACCGTTCTGGAACTGAACGAACTGGTCAAGGCGTTCGAAGAGAAGTTTGGCGTGTCGGCAGCTGCAGTGGCAGTCGCTGGCCCGGCAGGCGGCGGCGCAGCTGCTGCAGCAGAAGAGAAGACCGAATTCACGGTCGTCCTGGCTGAAGCCGGCGCCAACAAGGTTTCGGTCATCAAGGCCGTTCGCGAACTGACGGGCCTGGGCCTGAAGGAAGCGAAGGATCTGGTTGACGGTGCACCGAAGCCCGTCAAGGAAGGCGTCGACAAGGCTGCTGCTGAAGAAGCCAAGAAGAAGCTGGAAGAAGCTGGCGCGAAGGTCGAAGTCAAGTAAGTTTCGGCGCGCTGTGCGAAGGCTGGCGGTATTTTCACCGCCGGCCTTTTTGTGCTTTGTGGGGACGTTATTCTGGCACTCATTCGGGAGCCCGAATAATCGGCCCCAGAAGCCAAAGAAAACCGCCTGATCGTTGTGATGGATCACTCACGATTGGCGGTTCTCTTTGTCTTCTGAAGCGACTGCAGAAGGCAAGTTTGGTCGGGTAGCGGGCAACACAGGCATCCGCTGCCGTCAGCCAGCGGTTGGTAGCGGCCAACCACCAAGCTTCTCGGCTCGTTCAAGCCGTCGAACGGCCATCGGGTCTCAGTCGGTGAACACTCGGGTTTGAAACGTCCAGGTATTCCGCCTCGATAGCACCCGCCGTGATTCGGAGATCGTATGCAATATTCCTTCACCGAGAAGAAGCGCATTCGCAAGAGTTTCGCGAAGCGCCCCATCGTTCACCAAGTTCCGTTCTTGCTGGCTACCCAGCTTGAATCATTCAGCACGTTTCTGCAAGCCGATGTGCCCGCGACGCAACGTAAGCCTGAGGGTTTGCAGGCCGCGTTCACATCGGTATTTCCCATTGTTTCGCACAACGGTTTCGCGCGCCTCGAGTTCGTGAGCTATGCGCTGTCCTCGCCGGCATTCAACATCAAGGAATGCCAGCAGCGTGGCCTGACGTACTGCTCCGCGCTGCGCGCGAAGGTCCGCCTCGTCATCCTCGACAAGGAATCGCCGAACAAGCCGGTCGTCAAGGAAGTGAAGGAGCAGGAAGTGTACATGGGCGAAATTCCGCTCATGACGCCGACGGGCTCGTTCGTCATCAACGGCACCGAGCGTGTCATCGTCTCGCAGCTGCACCGTTCGCCGGGCGTGTTCTTCGAACACGACAAGGGCAAGACGCACAGCTCGGGCAAGCTGCTGTTCTCGGCACGGATCATTCCGTACCGCGGCTCGTGGCTCGACTTCGAATTCGATCCGAAGGACATCCTGTACTTCCGCGTCGACCGTCGCCGCAAGATGCCGGTCACGATCCTGCTGAAGGCCATCGGCCTGACGCCGGAACAGATCCTCGCGAACTTCTTCGTGTTCGACAACTTCACGCTGATGGACGAAGGCGCGCAACTCGAGTTCGTGCCCGAGCGCCTGCGTGGTGAAGTCGCGCGTTTCGACATCACGGATCGCGACGGCAAGGTCATCGTCCAGAAGGACAAGCGGATCAACGCGAAGCACATTCGCGACCTCGAAGCCGCGAAGACCAAGTTCATCTCGGTGCCGGAAGACTATCTGCTCGGCCGCGTGCTGGCGAAGAACGTCGTCGACGGCGACACCGGCGAAGTGATCGCGAGCGCGAACGACGAAGTCACGGAAAGCGTGCTCGAGAAGCTGCGCGAAGCGGGCATCAAGGACATCCAGACGCTCTACACGAACGATCTGGACCAGGGTCCGTACATCTCGTCGACGCTGCGTGTCGACGAAACGACCGACAAGACGGCCGCGCGCATCGCGATCTACCGCATGATGCGTCCGGGCGAGCCGCCGACCGAAGAGGCGGTCGAGGCGCTGTTCAACCGTCTGTTCTACAGCGAAGAAGCGTACGACCTGTCGAAGGTCGGCCGTATGAAGTTCAACCGCCGCGTCGGCCGTGACGAGATCGTCGGCCCGATGACGCTGCAGGACGACGACATCCTCGCGACGATCAAGATCCTCGTCGAGCTGCGCAACGGCAAGGGCGAAGTGGACGACATCGACCACCTCGGCAACCGTCGCGTGCGTTGCGTCGGCGAACTGGCGGAAAACCAGTTCCGCGCGGGTCTCGTGCGTGTCGAGCGCGCGGTCAAGGAACGCCTCGGCCAGGCCGAAAGCGAAAACCTGATGCCGCACGACCTGATCAACTCGAAGCCGATTTCGTCGGCGATCCGCGAGTTCTTCGGTTCGTCGCAGCTGTCGCAGTTCATGGACCAGACCAACCCGCTGTCGGAAATCACGCACAAGCGCCGTGTTTCCGCGCTGGGCCCGGGCGGTCTGACGCGCGAGCGCGCAGGCTTCGAAGTCCGCGACGTGCACCCGACCCACTACGGCCGCGTGTGCCCGATCGAAACGCCGGAAGGTCCGAACATCGGCCTGATCAACTCGCTCGCACTGTACGCGCACCTGAACGAGTACGGCTTCCTCGAGACGCCGTACCGCAAGGTCGTGGACAGCAAGGTGACCGACCAGATCGACTACCTGTCGGCGATCGAGGAAGGCCGCTACATGATCGCCCAGGCGAACGCCGCGATCGACGAGAACGGCACGCTGATCGACGAACTCGTGTCGTCGCGCGAAGCCGGCGAAACGATGATGGTCACGCCGGATCGTATCCAGTACATGGACGTCGCGCCGTCGCAGATCGTGTCGGTGGCAGCGTCGCTGATCCCGTTCCTCGAGCACGATGACGCGAACCGTGCGCTGATGGGTTCGAACATGCAGCGTCAGGCCGTGCCGTGTCTGCGTCCGGAAAAGCCGGTCGTCGGTACGGGCATCGAGCGCACCTGCGCGGTCGACTCGGGTACGACGGTCCAGGCGTTCCGCGGCGGTGTGGTCGACTACGTCGACGCAGGCCGTATCGTGATTCGCGTGAACGACGACGAAGCGGTCGCAGGTGAAGTCGGTGTCGACATCTACAACCTGATCAAGTACACGCGTTCGAACCAGAACACGAACATCAACCAGCGTCCGATCGTGAAGATGGGCGACAAGGTCTCGCGCGGCGACGTGCTGGCCGACGGCGCGTCGACGGACCTGGGCGAGCTCGCGCTCGGCCAGAACATGCTGATCGCGTTCATGCCGTGGAACGGCTACAACTTCGAGGATTCGATCCTGATCTCGGAGAAGGTGGTCGCGGACGATCGCTACACGTCGATCCACATCGAAGAGCTGAACGTCGTTGCACGCGACACGAAGCTCGGGCCGGAAGAAATCACGCGCGACATCTCGAACCTGGCGGAAGTCCAGCTCGGCCGTCTCGACGAATCGGGCATCGTGTACATCGGTGCGGAAGTCGAAGCGGGCGACGTGCTGGTCGGCAAGGTCACGCCGAAGGGCGAGACCCAGCTGACGCCGGAAGAGAAGCTGCTGCGCGCGATCTTCGGCGAGAAGGCTTCGGACGTGAAGGACACGTCGCTGCGCGTGCCGTCGGGCATGAGCGGCACCGTGATCGACGTCCAGGTGTTCACGCGTGAAGGCATCCAGCGCGACAAGCGTGCGCAACAGATCATCGACGACGAACTGAAGCGCTACCGTCTCGACCTGAACGACCAGTTGCGCATCGTGGAAGGCGACGCGTTCCAGCGTCTCGCGCGCATGCTCGTGGGCAAGGTCGCGAACGGCGGTCCGAAGAAGCTCGCGAAGGGCACGAAGATCGATCAGGCTTACCTGGAAGATCTCGACCACTACCACTGGTTCGACATCCGCCTCGCGGACGACGAAGCAGCGGCATCGCTCGAAGCGATCAAGAACTCGATCGAAGAGAAGCGTCACCAGTTCGACCTCGCGTTCGAAGAGAAGCGCAAGAAGCTCACGCAAGGCGACGAACTGCCGCCGGGCGTGCTGAAGATGGTCAAGGTGTACCTCGCGGTGAAGCGCCGTCTGCAGCCTGGCGACAAGATGGCAGGCCGTCACGGTAACAAGGGTGTCGTGTCGAAGATCGTCCCGATCGAAGACATGCCGTACATGGCCGACGGTCGTCCGGCAGACGTCGTGCTGAACCCGCTCGGCGTGCCGTCGCGGATGAACGTGGGTCAGGTTCTGGAAGTGCACCTCGGCTGGGCTGCGAAGGGCCTCGGCTGGCGTATCGGCGAAATGCTGCAGCGTCAGGCGAAGATCGAGGAACTGCGCGTGTTCCTGACGAAGATCTACAACGAGTCGGGCCGCCAGGAAGATCTGGAAAGCTTCACCGACGACGAGATCCTCGAACTCGCGAAGAACCTGCGCGAAGGCGTGCCGTTCGCGACGCCGGTGTTCGACGGTGCGACCGAGGAAGAAATGGGCAAGATGCTCGACCTCGCGTTCCCGGACGACATCGCCGAACAGCTCGGCATGAACCCGTCGAAGAACCAGGTCCGCCTGTACGACGGCCGCACGGGTGAAATGTTCGAACGTCGCGTGACGCTCGGCTACATGCACTACCTGAAGCTGCACCACTTGGTCGACGACAAGATGCACGCGCGTTCGACCGGCCCGTACTCGCTCGTCACGCAGCAGCCGCTGGGCGGTAAGGCGCAGTTCGGTGGCCAGCGCTTCGGTGAAATGGAAGTGTGGGCGCTCGAAGCGTACGGCGCGTCCTACGTGCTGCAGGAAATGCTGACGGTGAAGTCGGACGACGTGACCGGCCGGACGAAGGTGTACGAAAACCTCGTCAAGGGCGATCACGTGATCGATGCAGGCATGCCGGAATCCTTCAACGTGCTCGTGAAGGAAATCCGCTCGCTCGGTATCGATATCGATCTCGACCGCAATTAATCGGACTACGGAGAGAAAGCAATGAAAGCTCTGCTCGATCTATTCAAGCAAGTCCAACAGGAAGAAGTTTTCGACGCGATCAAGATCGGTCTGGCCTCGCCCGACAAGATCCGTTCGTGGTCGTTCGGCGAAGTGAAGAAGCCGGAGACCATCAACTACCGTACGTTCAAGCCGGAACGCGATGGTCTGTTCTGCGCGAAGATCTTCGGGCCGATCAAGGACTACGAGTGCCTGTGCGGTAAGTACAAGCGCCTGAAGCACCGTGGCGTGATCTGCGAGAAGTGCGGCGTCGAAGTGACGCTGGCGAAGGTGCGTCGCGAACGGATGGGCCACATCGAACTGGCCTCGCCGGTCGCGCACATCTGGTTCCTGAAGTCGCTGCCGTCGCGTCTGGGCATGGTGCTCGACATGACGCTGCGCGACATCGAACGCGTGCTGTACTTCGAAGCGTACGTGGTGATCGAACCGGGCATGACGCCGCTGAAGGCGCGGCAGATCATGACCGAAGAGGATTACTACAACAAGGTCGAGGAATACGGCGACGAATTCCGTGCCGAGATGGGCGCGGAAGGCGTGCGTGAACTGCTGCGCGCGATCAATATCGACGAGCAGGTCGAGACGCTGCGCACCGAGCTGAAGAACACCGGCTCGGAAGCGAAGATCAAGAAGTACGCGAAGCGCCTGAAGGTCCTCGAGGCGTTCCAGCGTTCGGGCATCAAGCCCGAGTGGATGATCCTCGAAGTGCTGCCGGTGCTGCCGCCGGAACTGCGTCCGCTGGTGCCGCTGGACGGCGGCCGTTTCGCGACGTCGGACCTGAACGACCTGTATCGCCGCGTGATCAACCGTAACAACCGGTTGAAGCGTCTGCTCGAGCTGAAGGCGCCTGAAATCATCGTCCGCAACGAAAAGCGGATGCTGCAGGAAGCCGTCGACTCGCTGCTCGACAACGGTCGTCGCGGCAAGGCGATGACGGGCGCGAACAAGCGTCCGCTGAAGTCGCTCGCCGACATGATCAAGGGCAAGGGCGGTCGTTTCCGTCAGAACCTGCTGGGCAAGCGCGTCGACTACTCGGGCCGTTCGGTCATCGTGGTCGGCCCGACGCTGAAGCTGCACCAGTGCGGTCTGCCGAAGCTGATGGCGCTCGAACTGTTCAAGCCGTTCATCTTCAACAAGCTGGAAGTGATGGGCGTTGCCACGACCATCAAGGCTGCGAAGAAGGAAGTCGAGAACCAGACGCCGGTGGTGTGGGACATCCTCGAAGAGGTGATCCGCGAGCACCCGGTGATGCTGAACCGTGCGCCGACGCTGCACCGTCTCGGTATCCAGGCGTTCGAGCCGGTCCTGATCGAAGGCAAGGCGATCCAGCTGCATCCGCTCGTCTGCGCGGCGTTCAACGCCGACTTCGACGGTGACCAGATGGCCGTTCACGTGCCGCTGTCGCTCGAAGCGCAGATGGAAGCGCGCACGCTGATGCTGGCGTCGAACAACGTGCTGTTCCCGGCCAACGGCGATCCGTCGATCGTGCCGTCGCAGGATATCGTGCTGGGTCTCTACTACGCGACCCGCGAAGCGGTCAACGGCAAGGGCGAAGGCCTGTCGTTCACGGGCGTGTCGGAAGTCATCCGCGCGTACGAGAACAAGGAAGTCGAGCTGGCCTCGCGCGTCAACGTGCGGATCACCGAAATGGTCCACAACGAAGACACGTCGGAAGGCGCACCGCCGTTCGTGCCGAAGATCACGCTGTACGCGACGACCGTCGGCCGAGCGATCCTGTCGGAGATCTTGCCGCACGGCCTGCCGTTCTCGGTGCTGAACAAGCCGCTGAAGAAGAAGGAAATCTCGCGCCTGATCAACACGGCGTTCCGCAAGTGCGGTCTGCGTGCGACGGTCGTGTTCGCCGACCAGCTGATGCAGTCGGGTTTCCGTCTCGCGACGCGTGCCGGCATCTCGATCTGCGTGGACGACATGCTCGTGCCGCCGCAGAAGGAAACGATCGTCGGCGACGCCGCGAAGAAGGTGAAGGAGTACGACCGCCAGTACATGTCGGGTCTCGTCACCGCGCAGGAACGCTACAACAACGTGGTCGACATCTGGTCGGCAACGTCGGAAGCGGTCGGCAAGGCGATGATGGAGCAGCTGTCGACGGAGCCGGTGACGGACCGCGACGGCAACGAGACGCGCCAGGAGTCGTTCAACTCGATCTACATGATGGCCGACTCGGGCGCCCGGGGTTCGGCGGTTCAGATTCGTCAGCTGGCCGGTATGCGTGGCCTGATGGCGAAGCCGGACGGCTCGATTATCGAGACGCCGATTACCGCGAACTTCCGCGAAGGTCTGAACGTGTTGCAGTACTTCATCTCGACCCACGGTGCACGTAAGGGTCTGGCTGATACGGCACTGAAGACCGCGAACTCGGGTTACCTGACACGTCGTCTGGTCGACGTCACGCAGGATCTGGTCGTGGTGGAAGACGATTGCGGCACGTCGAACGGCGTGGCGATGAAGGCGCTGGTCGAAGGCGGTGAAGTCGTCGAAGCGCTGCGCGACCGTATCCTCGGCCGCGTCGCGGTCGCGGACGTCGTGAACCCGGAAACGCAGGAAACGCTGTATGAATCGGGCACGCTGCTCGACGAAACGGCGGTCGAGGAAATCGAACGCCTCGGCATCGACGAAGTGCGCGTGCGCACGCCGCTGACCTGCGAGACGCGTTACGGCTTGTGCGCAGCCTGCTACGGTCGCGACCTCGGCCGCGGCTCGCTCGTGAACGTCGGCGAAGCGGTCGGCGTGATCGCAGCGCAGTCGATCGGCGAACCGGGCACGCAGCTGACGATGCGTACGTTCCACATCGGTGGCGCGGCATCGCGTGCGGCAGTGGCTTCGTCGGTCGAAGCGAAGAGCAACGGTATCGTCCGCTTCACGGCGACGATGCGCTACGTCACGAACGCGAAGGGCGAGCAGATCGTCATTTCCCGTTCGGGCGAAGCGATGATCACCGACGACTTCGGTCGCGAGCGCGAGCGTCACAAAGTGCCGTACGGCGCGACGCTGCTGCAGCTCGACGGCGCGACGATCAAGGCCGGCACGCAGCTCGCCACGTGGGATCCGCTGACGCGTCCGATCATCACCGAGTACGGTGGTACGGTGAAGTTCGAGAACGTCGAGGAAGGCGTGACCGTCGCGAAGCAGATCGACGACGTGACCGGCCTGTCGACGCTGGTCGTGATCGACGTGAAGCGCCGCGGTTCGCAGGCTTCGAAGAGCGTGCGTCCGCAGGTGAAGCTGCTCGACGCGAACGGCGAGGAAGTGAAGATTCCGGGCACGGAGCACGCAGTGCAGATCGGCTTCCAGGTCGGCGCGCTGATCACCGTGAAGGATGGCCAGCAGGTGCAGGTCGGTGAAGTGCTCGCACGTATCCCGACGGAAGCGCAGAAGACGCGTGACATTACCGGCGGTCTGCCGCGGGTGGCGGAACTGTTCGAAGCGCGTTCGCCGAAGGATGCCGGCATTCTCGCGGAAGTCACCGGTACGACGTCGTTCGGCAAGGACACGAAGGGCAAGCAGCGTCTCGTCATCACGGACCTCGAGGGCAACCAGCACGAGTTCCTGATCGCGAAGGAAAAGCAGGTTCTGGTTCACGATGCCCAGGTCGTCAACAAGGGCGAAATGATCGTGGACGGTCCGGCCGATCCGCACGACATCCTGCGTCTGCAGGGTATCGAGGCGCTGTCGCGCTACATCGTCGACGAAGTGCAGGACGTGTACCGTCTGCAGGGCGTGAAGATCAACGACAAGCACATCGAGGTGATCGTTCGCCAGATGCTGCGTCGTGTGCAGATCACCGACAACGGCGATACGCGCTTCATCCCGGGCGAACAGGTCGAGCGTTCCGACATGCTGGACGAGAACGATCGCATGATCGCCGAGGGCAAGCGTCCGGCTTCGTACGACAACGTGCTGCTCGGTATCACGAAGGCATCGCTGTCGACCGACTCGTTCATCTCCGCGGCATCGTTCCAGGAAACGACCCGCGTGCTGACCGAAGCGGCGATCATGGGCAAGCGCGACGATCTGCGCGGCCTGAAGGAAAACGTGATCGTCGGCCGTCTGATTCCGGCCGGTACGGGTCTCGCGTTCCACAAGGCACGCAAGGCGAAGGAATCTTCGGATCGCGAGCGTTTCGACCAGATCGCAGCGGAAGAGGCATTCGACTTCGGCACGCCGAGCGCGCCGGCGGAAGAGCCGCAACACCCGGCAGCCGAGTAAGCGCGGCGCGGCGCAAGCCGCGTTGCCTTGCTATCATCGCTGTCACCGAAACCGCCCGGTTCTGCCGGGCGGTTTTTTTTCATCCTTCGTTCACGCGCATGACGTGCCTGTGCCGCGCCGGCGCTTGCCCCGCGATCGCCTTCGGTATGACCGCGACAGGCCCGTGATGCACGCGAACGAACCCTGACCGAATGGCCAACATCGTGCGATTCGCCACGCGTCGCGCGAGCGGGTTGTTAAAATTGCGGTCATCGTTTAGCCGTCCCTGGTCTCATTCATGTCCCGCGCCCTCGAAATACTCGACGAAGTCTTTGGTTACTCCGCCTTTCGCGGCCAGCAGGGCGAGATCGTCGAGCACGTCGCCGGCGGCGGCGATTGTCTCGTGCTGATGCCGACCGGCGGCGGCAAGTCGCTGTGCTACCAGATCCCCGCGCTGCTGCGCCGCGAGGCTGGGCAGGGCGCCGGCATCGTCGTGTCGCCGCTGATCGCGCTGATGCAGGACCAGGTCGCCGCGTTGAGCGAAGTCGGCGTGCGCGCGGCCTACCTGAATTCGACGCTGTCGGGCGCCGAGGCGGCGGCCACCGAGCGCGCGCTGCGCGAAGGCGACATCGATTTGCTGTACGTCGCGCCGGAGCGGTTGATGACCGGGCGCTTCCTCGAGCTGCTCGAGCGCGCGAAGATCGGCCTGTTCGCGATCGACGAAGCGCACTGCGTGTCGCAATGGGGGCACGATTTCCGCCCGGAATACATTCAGCTATCGGTGCTGCACGAGCGCTTCCCGTCGGTGCCGCGCATCGCGCTGACCGCCACTGCCGATGCGATCACGCGCGACGAAATCATCCATCGTCTCGCGCTCGACGACGCGCGCGTGTTCGTGTCGAGCTTCGACCGCCCGAACATCCGCTACCGGATCGTCGAGAAGGACAACGCGCGTTCGCAGCTGCTCGACTTCATCCGCGCCGAGCACACGAATGCCGACGGCACGACGGACGCCGGCGTCGTCTATTGCCTGTCGCGCCGCAAGGTCGAGGAAACAGCCGAATGGCTGAAGGCGCAGGGCGTGCGCGCGCTGCCATATCACGCGGGCATGGAGTTCGAGGTGCGGCAGAAGCACCAGGAAATGTTCCAGCGCGAGGAAGGCATCGTGATGTGCGCGACGATCGCGTTCGGCATGGGCATCGACAAGCCCGACGTACGCTTCGTCGCGCACCTCGATTTGCCGAAGAGCGTCGAAGGCTACTACCAGGAAACCGGCCGCGCGGGCCGCGACGGGATGCCCGCGAACGCGTGGATGGCGTATGGCCTCGGCGACGTCGTCCAGCAGCGCAAGATGATCGACGAGTCGGACGCGGACGACGCGCACAAGCGCGTGCAGACGTCGAAGCTCGACGCGCTGCTTGGGCTGTGCGAGACCATCTCGTGCCGCCGCGTCCGGTTGCTGAACTACTTCGGCGAGGCGAGCCAGCCGTGCGGCAACTGCGACACGTGTCTCGAGCCGCCCGATTCATGGGACGCGACGCGCGAGGCGCAGATGGCGCTGTCGTGCGTGTTCCGCGCGCAGCGTGCAAGCGGCTTCAACTTCGGTGCGAGCCATCTGATCGAGATCCTGCGCGGCGGCCGCACCGAGAAGGTGCTGCAGCGCGGCCATGACCAGTTGAGCACGTTCGGGATCGGCGCGGCGCTCTCCGAGCCCGAGTGGCGCGCGATTTTCCGGCAGCTGGTCGCGTACGGCTACCTGGCCGTCGATCATGGCGGCTTCGGCGCGCTGGTGCTCACCGAGGCCGCGAAGCCGGTGCTGAAGAACGAGGAAAAGGTCACGCTGCGCCGCTACGTGAAGCCGCAGCGCACGCGCCAGTCGTCGAGCCGCAGCGGCACGCGCGTCGACCCGACGGCCGGCATGGGCGCCCGCGAGCGCGCACGGTGGGACGCGCTGCGCGCCTGGCGCGCGGAAACCGCTAAGACGGACGGCGTGCCGGCCTACGTGATCTTCCACGACGCGACGCTCGCCGAAATCGCGCGCAACGCGCCGGAGACGATCGAGGACCTGCGCCACATCCCCGGCATGGGCGTGCGCAAGCTCGAGCGCTTCGGCGACGAGATCATCGACGTCGTCGAATCGGCCTGACACAGCGTTCCGACCCCTGCTGTAAACCGTGCGCCCGGCCGGCAAATCACGCAAGCCGTTGACTTAGTTGGCATTTCCGGAATATCATGCTGGGTTCCGGTATTCGGTGGGCCGAGTCGCGTTCGACAGTTCGCACCCGATTCGCCGGTTCGGAAGTCAACTGTGCGTCGATTCTCGCTTTGCCCGAAATCGGCGTGCAGATTTTGTTCAATTTCAGGAATAAACAATGCCAACCATCAACCAACTGGTTCGCAAAGGCCGTCAGTCGGAAACGACGAAGAGCAAGAGCCCGGCCCTGCAGGACTGCCCCCAGCGTCGCGGCGTGTGCACCCGTGTGTACACGACGACGCCGAAGAAGCCTAACTCGGCACTCCGTAAGGTCGCCAAGGTTCGTCTGACGAACGGCTTCGAAGTGATTTCGTACATCGGCGGTGAAGGCCACAACCTGCAGGAGCACTCGGTTGTGCTGATCCGCGGCGGCCGTGTGAAGGACTTGCCGGGTGTGCGTTACCACATGGTTCGCGGCTCGCTGGATACCCAGGGCGTCAAGGACCGTAAGCAAGCGCGTTCGAAGTACGGCGCGAAGCGTGCAAAGGCTGCCAAGTAAGCAGTTTTTGATCAGGGATCGCCGCAGGGCGGTCAAGGCGGGAGTGCCGGATTGCCGGTGCTGTCGAGTAAGTGGTCACCCGGCCAAGCTGGTTAGTCGTGAAGATGTGATCGGGTTTGTTGGTGGCCGCGGAGCTGAATCCAGCTCCAACTGAACAAGTAAAGGAAGAATCATGCCGCGTCGTCGCGAAGTCCCCAAGCGGGAAGTGTTGCCGGATCCGAAGTTCGGTAACGTTGATGTTGCCAAGTTCATGAACATGCTGATGCTGTCCGGCAAGAAGTCGGTCGCAGAGCGCATCGTTTATGGCGCATTCGAACAAATCCAGACCAAGGGTGGCAAGGACCCGCTGGAAGTGTTCACGGTTGCGCTCAACAACGTGAAGCCGGTGGTCGAAGTGAAGAGCCGTCGCGTTGGTGGTGCCAACTATCAAGTTCCGGTCGAAGTGCGCCCGTCGCGTCGTATGGCATTGGCGATGCGCTGGCTGCGTGAGGCTGCGAAGAAGCGCAGCGAGAAGTCGATGGCCCTGCGCCTGGCAGGTGAACTCTCCGAGGCGGCCGAAGGCCGTGGCGGCGCGATGAAGAAGCGCGACGAAGTTCACCGCATGGCAGAAGCCAACCGCGCGTTCTCGCATTTCCGTTTCTAAGCGCCTGGCTGGGCTGTTTGCGGAAATAAATTCCGGGCGGGTGCGCTTTTCAGGCGCCTCGCCCGTTTGTGTTGAGGCGTGATGCGGCAGGGCTGCATCACGTCATCCCAGTAGAGGATCAAAGTGGCTCGCAAGACTCCTATCGAGCGCTACCGCAATATCGGTATTAGCGCTCACATCGACGCCGGCAAAACGACGACGACCGAGCGCATTCTGTTTTACACCGGTGTGAACCACAAGATCGGTGAAGTCCACGACGGCGCAGCCACGATGGACTGGATGGAGCAGGAACAGGAACGTGGCATCACGATCACGTCCGCTGCTACCACGGCCTTCTGGAAGGGCATGGGCGGCAACTATCCGGAACACCGCATCAACATCATCGACACCCCGGGCCACGTCGACTTCACGATCGAAGTGGAGCGCTCGATGCGCGTGCTCGACGGCGCGTGCATGGTGTACTGCGCAGTGGGCGGCGTGCAGCCGCAGTCGGAAACGGTGTGGCGCCAGGCGAACAAGTACAAGGTGCCGCGTCTCGCGTTCGTCAACAAGATGGACCGTACCGGCGCGAACTTCTTCAAGGTCTACGACCAGCTCCGTCTGCGCCTGAAGGCGAACCCGGTTCCGGTCGTGGTGCCGATCGGCTCGGAAGAAAACTTCAAGGGCGTGGTCGACCTGATCAAGATGAAGGCGATCATTTGGGACGAAGCGTCGCAAGGCACGAAGTTCGACTACGTCGACATCCCGGCCGAGCTCGCGGAAACCTGCAAGGAATGGCGCGAAAAGATGGTCGAAGTGGCTGCCGAAGCCAGCGAAGACCTGATGAACAAGTACCTGGAAGAAGGCGATCTGCCGGAAGCCGACATCGTCAAGGCGCTGCGTGATCGTACGATCGCATGCGAAATCCAGCCGATGCTGTGCGGTACCGCGTTCAAGAACAAGGGCGTGCAGCGTATGCTCGACGCCGTGATCGACTTCCTGCCGTCGCCGGTCGACATCCCGCCGGTCAAGGGCGAACTCGAAAACGGCGAAGAAGCCGAGCGCAAGGCGTCGGACGAAGAGAAGTTCTCGTCGCTCGCGTTCAAGATCATGACCGACCCGTTCGTCGGCCAGCTGATCTTCTTCCGTGTGTACTCGGGCGTCGTCAATTCGGGCGACACGCTGCTGAACTCGACCAAGGGCAAGAAGGAACGCCTCGGCCGTATTCTGCAGATGCACGCGAACCAGCGTGAAGAAATCAAGGAAGTCCGCGCAGGCGACATCGCCGCAGCGGTCGGCCTGAAGGAAGCGACCACGGGCGACACGCTGTGCGACCCGGCGAACCCGATCGTTCTCGAACGCATGGTGTTCCCGGAGCCGGTGATTTCGCAGGCAGTCGAGCCGAAGACCAAGGCCGACCAGGAAAAGATGGGCCTCGCGCTGAACCGTCTGGCTCAGGAAGACCCGTCGTTCCGCGTGCAGACCGACGAAGAGTCCGGCCAGACCATCATTTCGGGCATGGGCGAGCTCCACCTCGAAATTCTGGTCGACCGGATGAAGCGTGAATTCGGCGTGGAAGCGACCGTCGGCAAGCCGCAGGTTGCGTACCGCGAAACGATCCGTTCGACGGCGAAGGATGTCGACGGCAAGTTCGTCAAGCAGTCGGGTGGTCGCGGCCAGTACGGTCACGCGGTCATCACGCTCGAGCCGAACGAACAAGGCAAGGGCTACGAGTTCTTCGACGAGATCAAGGGTGGTGTGATTCCGCGCGAATACATCCCGGCGGTCGACAAGGGTATCCAGGACACGCTGAAGTCGGGCGTGCTGGCTGGCTTCCCGGTCGTCGACGTGAAGGTTCACCTGACGTTCGGTTCGTACCACGACGTTGACTCGAACGAAAACGCGTTCCGCATGGCCGGTTCGATGGCGTTCAAGGAAGCGATGCGCAAGGCGAACCCGGTCGTCCTCGAGCCGATGATGGCTGTCGAAGTCGAGACGCCGGAAGACTACATGGGCAACGTGATGGGCGACCTGTCGGGCCGTCGCGGTATCGTCCAGGGCATGGAAGACATGGTCGGCGGCGGCAAGATCGTGCGCGCCGAAGTGCCGCTGTCGGAAATGTTCGGTTACTCGACGTCGCTGCGTTCGCTGACGCAAGGTCGTGCAACGTACACGATGGAGTTCAAGCACTACGCTGAAGCTCCGCGCAACGTTGCCGAAGCGATCATCAGCGCGAAGTCGAAGTAAATCTGCAGCTACCAACCGATAATTTTTGAAAGAAGAGAATCATGGCAAAAGGTAAATTTGAGCGGACCAAGCCGCACGTGAACGTTGGTACGATTGGTCACGTTGACCACGGCAAGACGACGCTGACGGCAGCGATCACGACGGTTCTGACGAAGAAGTTCGGCGGCGAAGCGAAGGCGTACGACCAGATCGACGCGGCACCGGAAGAAAAGGCGCGCGGCATCACGATCAACACGGCACACGTCGAGTACGAAACGGCTAACCGCCACTACGCACACGTCGACTGCCCGGGCCACGCTGACTATGTGAAGAACATGATCACGGGCGCAGCGCAGATGGACGGCGCGATCCTGGTTTGCTCGGCAGCAGACGGCCCGATGCCGCAAACGCGTGAGCACATCCTGCTGGCGCGTCAGGTTGGCGTTCCGTACATCATCGTGTTCCTGAACAAGTGCGACATGGTGGACGACGCAGAACTGCTCGAGCTGGTCGAGATGGAAGTTCGCGAGCTCCTGTCGAAGTACGACTTCCCGGGCGACGACACGCCGATCGTGAAGGGTTCGGCAAAGCTGGCGCTGGAAGGCGACACGGGCGAGCTGGGCGAAGTGGCGATCATGAGCCTGGCCGACGCGCTGGACACGTACATCCCGACGCCGGAGCGTGCAGTTGACGGCGCGTTCCTGATGCCGGTGGAAGACGTGTTCTCGATCTCGGGCCGCGGTACGGTGGTGACGGGTCGCGTCGAGCGCGGCATCGTGAAGGTCGGCGAGGAAATCGAAATCGTCGGTATCAAGCCGACGGTGAAGACGACCTGCACGGGCGTTGAAATGTTCCGCAAGCTGCTGGACCAAGGTCAGGCGGGCGACAACGTCGGTATCCTGCTGCGCGGCACGAAGCGTGAAGACGTGGAGCGCGGCCAGGTTCTGGCGAAGCCGGGTTCGATCACGCCGCACACGCACTTCACGGCTGAAGTGTACGTGCTGAGCAAGGACGAAGGCGGCCGTCACACGCCGTTCTTCAACAACTACCGTCCGCAGTTCTACTTCCGTACGACGGACGTGACGGGCTCGATCGAGCTGCCGAAGGACAAGGAAATGGTGATGCCGGGCGACAACGTGTCGATCACGGTGAAGCTGATCGCTCCGATCGCGATGGAAGAAGGTCTGCGCTTCGCGATCCGCGAAGGCGGTCGCACCGTCGGCGCCGGCGTCGTCGCCAAGATCATCGAGTAAGATCGACGATCCGCGGATCCCGACGGGGTCCGCGATTGCACGGTAAGCAGCTGTGTACCGTCGAAACCGGGTGTCCAGTTCGATCTGGCACCCGGTTTTTCTTTGTGGCGTGCGAATCGCTCTATTGACAAACGCCCACCACCGCGAATTTTCGTGTAGAATCGCGGGCTTAGCAGTGGAAGTCCTGTCCGGAACCTGATGCTTCGCTCCCCGCAGGCGTCATGTTTCACGTTCTTTTAGTGTCCGGCGATGCAACATCGCCTCGCTCTTTTCAAGGAATTGTCATGCAGCAACAGAAAATCCGCATTCGCCTGAAGGCATTCGACTATCGTCTGATCGATCAATCGGCTGCCGAAATCGTCGATACCGCGAAGCGGACTGGCGCAATCGTCCGTGGCCCGGTGCCGCTGCCGACGCGCATTCAGCGTTTTGACATCCTGCGTTCGCCGCACGTCAACAAGACGTCGCGCGATCAGCTCGAAATCCGCACCCACCAGCGCCTGATGGACATCGTCGACCCGACGGACAAGACCGTTGACGCGCTGATGAAGCTCGACCTGCCGGCTGGCGTCGACGTGGAAATCAAGCTGCAGTAAGGCTTCCAGCGCCGGTCGGCATGCCGGGCGGCGCTAAGTCTTTGTATTGCTTGCGGAAATCGAGAAGTCGGGCTATACTGCTTGGCTTTTCGCGTATTCGCGTAAAAAAGTTGGGCCTTGCGTGCCCGGCATTTTGTAAATCAGCCCCGACCAATCGCAGTCGGGAATGGAGAAAATGATGAGCCTTGGACTCGTAGGTCGCAAGGTTGGCATGACCCGTATCTTCACGGCTGAAGGGGATTCGATTCCCGTCACCGTGCTGGACGTGTCGGACAACCGCGTGACGCAGATCAAGACTGTTGAAACCGACGGCTACACGGCCGTGCAGGTTGCATTCGGCTCCCGCCGCGCATCGCGCGTGACGAAGCCGCTGGCAGGTCATCTCGCCAAAGCCGGTGTCGAAGCCGGTGAAATCCTCAAGGAATTCCGCATTGACGCGGCCAAGGCAGCCGAGCTGTCGAATGGCGCCGTGGTCGGTGCAGATCTTTTCGAAGTGGGCCAGAAGGTCGACGTGCAAGGCGTGTCGATCGGTAAGGGCTACGCCGGTACGATCAAGCGTTACAACTTCTCCTCCGGCCGTGCCACGCACGGTAACTCGCGCTCGCACAACGTGCCGGGCTCGATCGGTATGGCGCAGGATCCGGGTCGTGTTTTCCCGGGTAAACGCATGACGGGTCACATGGGTGACGTGACGGTGACGGTGCAGAACCTCGAAATCGCCCGTATCGACGCAGAGCGCAAGCTGCTGCTCGTGAAGGGTGCGATTCCGGGCGCGAAGGGCGGCAAGGTCTTCGTGACGCCGGCCGTCAAGACCAAGGGGGCGAAATAATGGAACTCAAGCTCCTGAACGAAAATGGTCAGGAAGGTGCAGTGGTCAACGCATCGGACGTCGTGTTCGGTCGTGACTACAACGAAGCGCTGATCCACCAGGTCGTCGTCGCTTACCAGGCGAATGCTCGCCAGGGTAACCGCGCACAGAAGGACCGTGAGCAAGTCAAGCACACGACCAAGAAGCCGTGGCGCCAGAAGGGTACGGGCCGCGCTCGTGCCGGTATGTCGTCGAGCCCGCTGTGGCGTGGCGGTGGTCGTATCTTCCCGAATTCGCCGGAAGAAAACTTCTCGCACAAGGTCAACAAGAAGATGCATCGCGCAGGTCTCTGCTCGATCTTCTCGCAGCTGGCCCGTGAAGGCCGTCTGTCGGTCGTCGAGGACATCATCCTCGAAGCGCCGAAGACCAAGCTGCTGGCCGACAAATTCAAGACCATGGGTCTCGACTCCGTTCTGATCATCACGGACACGGTCGACGAGAACCTGTACCTGGCTTCGCGCAACCTGCCGCACGTGGCGATTGTCGAGCCGCGCTACGCTGACCCGCTGTCGCTGATCTACTTCAAGAAAGTGCTGGTCACGAAGGCTGCGGTCGCCCAGATCGAGGAGTTGCTGTCATGAGCGAGATTCGCAAGAACGATCATCGTTTGATGCAGGTCCTGCTCGCACCGGTGATCTCGGAAAAGGCCACGCTGGTTGCCGACAAGAACGAGCAAGTCGTGTTCGAAGTCGCACCGGATGCCACGAAGCAGGAAGTGAAGGCGGCTGTCGAGCTGCTGTTCAAGGTTGAAGTTGATTCGGTCAACGTGCTGGTTCAGAAGGGCAAGCAAAAGCGCTTCGGTCGTTCGATGGGCCGCCGCAAGGACGTGAAGAAGGCGTACGTTTGCCTGAAGCCCGGCCAGGAAATCAACTTTGAAGCGGAGGCCAAGTAATCATGGCAATCGTTAAAGTTAAGCCGACATCGCCGGGTCGCCGCGCGATGGTCAAGGTGGTCAACAAGAACCTGCACCAGGGCAAGCCGTTCGCGGCACTGCTCGACTCGCAGAGCTCGACTGCCGGCCGTAACAACAACGGTCGTATCACCACGCGTCACAAGGGTGGTGGTCACAAGCAGCACTACCGTATCGTCGATTTCCGTCGCACGAAGGATGGCATCCCGGCAAAGGTCGAACGTCTCGAGTACGACCCGAACCGCAGCGCGAACATCGCGCTGGTGCTCTACGCAGACGGCGAACGTCGCTACATCATCGCCCCGAAGGGCCTGACCGTCGGCCAACAGCTGATGTCGGGTTCGGAAGCGCCGATCCGTGCAGGCAACACGCTGCCGATCCGCAACATTCCGGTCGGTACGACGATCCACTGCATCGAGATGCTGCCGGGCAAGGGCGCGCAAATGGCGCGTTCGGCTGGCACGTCGGCCATGCTGCTGGCACGTGAAGGCGTCTACGCGCAGGTTCGTCTGCGTTCGGGCGAAATCCGCCGCGTGCACATCGAGTGCCGTGCAACGATCGGTGAAGTCGGCAACGAAGAGCATAGCCTGCGCCAGATCGGCAAGGCTGGCGCGAACCGCTGGCGCGGTATCCGCCCGACGGTGCGTGGCGTTGCGATGAACCCGGTCGATCACCCGCACGGTGGTGGTGAGGGCAAGACGGCTGCAGGTCGCGACCCGGTGAGCCCGTGGGGTACGCCGGCTAAGGGTTACCGCACCCGCAGCAACAAGCGCACGACGACGATGATCGTCCAGCGCCGTCACAAGCGTTAAGGAGTAGGCAATGGCACGTTCTGTTAAAAAAGGTCCGTTCTGCGACGCCCATTTGCTGAAGAAAGTTGAGGCGGCTGCAGCTTCGCGCGACAAAAAGCCGATCAAGACCTGGTCGCGTCGCTCGACGATTCTGCCGGATTTCATCGGCCTGACGATCGCTGTTCACAACGGCCGTCAACACGTTCCGGTGTACATCTCGGAAAACATGGTCGGCCACAAGCTTGGCGAGTTCGCACTGACCCGTACGTTCAAGGGTCACGCAGCCGACAAGAAGGCCAAGAAATAAGGGGCAATCAAGATGGAAGTGAAAGCAATTCATCGCGGTGCCCGCATCTCGGCGCAGAAAACGCGCCTTGTGGCTGACCAGATCCGCGGTTTGCCGGTCGACAAGGCGCTGAACGTTCTGACGTTCTCGCCGAAGAAGGCGGCTGGCATCGTGAAGAAGGTTGTGCTGTCGGCAATCGCGAATGCGGAGCACAACGAAGGCGCTGATATCGACGAGCTCAAGATCAAGAGCATCTACGTCGACAAGGCTGCATCGCTCAAGCGTTTCACTGCGCGCGCCAAGGGCCGCGGTAACCGCATCGAGAAGCAATCCTGTCACATCACTGTGACGGTCGGGAATTAAGGAGCCATACGATGGGACAGAAAATTCATCCGACTGGCTTCCGCCTGGCTGTCAGCCGCAATTGGGCTTCGCGTTGGTACGCGAACAACAACAATTTCGCGGCGATGCTGCAGGAAGACATCGGTGTTCGTGAGTACCTGAAGAAGAAGCTGAAGAACGCTTCGGTCGGTCGGGTCGTCATCGAGCGTCCGGCGAAGAACGCGCGCATCACGATTTACAGCTCGCGTCCGGGCGTGGTCATCGGCAAGAAGGGCGAGGATATCGAACAGCTGAAGACGGAACTGCAACGCCGCATGGGCGTGCCGGTTCACGTCAACATCGAAGAAATCCGCAAGCCGGAAACCGATGCTCAGCTGATCGCTGACTCGATCACGCAACAGCTCGAGCGCCGGATCATGTTCCGTCGCGCGATGAAGCGTGCGATGCAGAACGCGATGCGTCTGGGTGCCCAAGGCATCAAGATCATGAGCGCAGGCCGTCTGAACGGTATCGAAATCGCTCGTACGGAGTGGTATCGCGAAGGTCGCGTGCCGCTTCACACGCTGCGTGCTGATATCGACTACGCGACTTCGGAAGCGAAGACGACTTACGGGATCATCGGCGTCAAGGTGTGGGTCTACAAGGGCGATACGCTCGGCCGCAACGACGCACCGGTGGTGGAAGAAGTAGCCGAAGACAAGCGTCCGCGTCGCAATGCGCGTCCGGGCGACCGTCGTCCGCGCCGTGACGGCGAAGGCGGCGCTCCGGGTGCTCGTCGTGGCGCACCGCGCCGTGGCGCCGGCAAGCCCGAAGACGGCAAGACTGGAGAATAACGATGCTGCAACCGAAACGCAGAAAGTATCGTAAAGAGCAGAAGGGTCGTAACACCGGCAAGGCGACGCGCGGCAACGCAGTGTCGTTCGGTGAATTCGGCCTGAAGGCGATCGGTCGCGGTCGTTTGACCGCACGTCAGATTGAAGCGGCGCGTCGTGCAATGACGCGTCACATCAAGCGTGGCGGCCGCATCTGGATCCGGATCTTCCCGGACAAGCCGATTTCGCAGAAGCCGGCCGAAGTGCGTATGGGTAACGGTAAGGGTAACCCGGAGTACTACGTCGCCGAGATTCAGCCGGGCAAGATGCTCTATGAAATGGACGGCGTAACCGAAGAACTGGCACGCGAAGCGTTCCGTCTGGCCGCAGCCAAGCTGCCGCTGAAGACGGCATTCATCGTGCGCCAGCTCGGCGCCTAAGGAGAAAACATGAAGGCTTCCGAACTTCTCCAGAAAGACCAGGCCGCGCTCAACAAGGAGCTGGCGGACCTGCTGAAGGCGCAATTCGGCCTGCGCATGCAACTCGCGACCCAGCAGCTCACGAACACGAGCCAGCTGAAGAAGGTTCGTCGCGACATCGCACGTGTGCGGACCGTCATGACTCAGAAGGCGAACCAGAAATGAACGATAGCGTGAAAACCTCGCTGAAGCGGACGCTGGTCGGTCGGGTCGTCAGCAACAAGATGGACAAGACCGTCACCGTGCTGATCGAGCACCGCGTCAAGCATCCGATCTACGGCAAGTATGTCGTGCGCTCGAAGAAGTACCACGCGCACGATGAAGCGAACACCTACAACGAAGGCGATCTCGTCGAAATCCAGGAAACGCGTCCTGTTTCGAAGACGAAGGCCTGGACGGTGTCGCGCCTCGTCGAAGCCGCTCGCGTCATCTAAGCGGGCAGCGCAGTAGGCAGTAACGGGCACTTCGTCACGAAGTGCTTGAAATCGCAAAGTTTTTGCTTGCGGGACCAGGATTATTTGTTATAATCCTGGTCTTCCCTCTTTATGGGAGCCCCGTCGCGGGCGAAGTTGGTGGGGGAAGCGGACTGGCGCCTGTCTGTCCGAAAGATTCACCGAATTGCGATGGCGGGTTTCGTTTGCCGTCGCTGCTGTTCCAACCCAAGCAGCCGATTGGCTGACGGGACCAAGACTGACCGAATGCATCATGGTGGTGCATCCGGATTAAGTTGGGAAAGACAAACCATGATCCAGACCGAATCTCGGCTCGAAGTAGCCGACAACACGGGTGCACGTGAAGTCCTGTGCATCAAGGTGCTCGGCGGCTCGAAGCGTCGTTATGCCGGCATTGGCGACATCATCAAGGTGAGCGTCAAAGAGGCAACGCCGCGCGGGCGCGTGAAGAAAGGCGAAATCTACAACGCCGTGGTGGTTCGCACCGCCAAGGGCGTGCGCCGTCAAGACGGCTCGCTGATCAAGTTCGACGGCAACGCCGCTGTGCTTTTGAATAACAAGCTCGAGCCGATCGGCACCCGTATCTTCGGGCCGGTGACGCGTGAGCTGCGTAGCGAACGATTCATGAAGATCGTTTCGCTGGCGCCGGAAGTGCTGTAAGGAGTCGCGATGAACAAGATTCGCAAAGGTGACGAAGTCATCGTCGTCACTGGCAAGGACAAGGGCAAGCGCGGCGTCGTGCTGGCTGTCGGTGCTGAACATGTGACGGTTGAAGGTATCAACCTCGTCAAGAAGCATGTGAAGCCGAACCCGATGAAGGGTACGACGGGCGGCGTGGAAGCGAAGACGATGCCCCTGCATATTTCGAACGTCGCACTGGTCGACGCGAATGGCAAGGCGTCGCGTGTTGGCATCAAGGTCGAGGAAGGCAAGAAGGTTCGCTTCCTGAAGACGACCGGTGCCGTACTGAGCGCCTGACGCAGCGGAGTAAAAAATGGCTCGTTTTCAAGAGTTTTACAAAGAAAAGGTTGTGCCCGGCCTGATCGAGAAGTTCGGTTACAAGTCGGTCATGGAAGTGCCGCGCATCACCAAGATCACGCTGAACATGGGTCTTGGCGAAGCGATCGCTGACAAGAAGATCATCGAGAACGCCGTTGGCGACCTCACGAAGATCGCCGGCCAGAAGCCGGTCGTCACGAAGGCTCGCAAGGCAATCGCAGGCTTCAAGATCCGCCAGGGTTATCCCATCGGCGCGATGGTGACGCTGCGTGGCCAGGCGATGTACGAATTCCTCGACCGTTTCGTGACGGTTGCCCTGCCCCGCGTGCGTGACTTCCGCGGTGTGTCGGGTCGTGCTTTCGATGGCCGTGGCAACTACAACATCGGTGTGAAAGAGCAGATCATTTTCCCCGAAATCGATTACGACAAGATCGACGCACTGCGTGGGCTGAACATCAGCATCACGACGACTGCGAAGACCGACGACGAAGCAAAGGCTCTGCTCGCCAGCTTCAAGTTCCCGTTCAGAAACTGAGGTTACCGTGGCTAAACTGGCACTGATCGAACGTGAAAAGAAGCGCGCCCGCCTGGTCGCGAAGTTCGCAGCAAAGCGCGAAGCGCTGAAGGCGATCGTCGAAGACCAAAGCAAGTCGGAAGAAGAGCGCTACGAAGCACGCCTGGAGCTGCAGCAACTGCCCCGCAACGCAAACCCGACCCGCCAGCGTAACCGCTGCGCGATCACGGGCCGTCCGCGTGGCACGTTCCGTAAATTCGGCCTCGCGCGTAACAAGATTCGTGAAATCGCATTCCGTGGCGAGATTCCTGGCCTGACCAAGGCGAGCTGGTAATAGGAGAAACGTAAATGAGCATGAGTGATCCTATCGCCGATATGCTGACTCGCATCCGCAACGCGCAGATGGTCGAGAAGGTATCGGTCGCGATGCCCTCGTCGAAGGTCAAGGTTGCAATCGCGCAAGTCCTGAAGGACGAAGGCTATATCGACGATTTCGCCGTGAAGGCGGAAGGTGCGAAGTCCGAACTGAATATCGCGCTGAAGTACTACGCAGGTCGCCCGGTCATCGAACGCCTCGAGCGCGTGTCGAAGCCTGGTCTGCGCGTGTACCGCGGCCGCAACGACATTCCGCAGGTCATGAATGGCCTCGGTGTGGCAATCGTGTCGACGCCGAAGGGCGTGATGACCGACCGCAAGGCGCGCGCTACCGGCGTCGGCGGCGAAGTCATCTGCTACGTCGCTTAAAGCCGAGGAGAGAGAAACATGTCTCGAGTAGGTAAGAGCCCGATCGCGCTGCAAGGCGCGGAAGTCAAGCTGGCCGACGGTGCAATCACCGTCAAGGGTCCGCTGGGCACCATCACGCAAGCGATCAATCCGCTCGTGAACGTGGCGAACAACGACGGCACGCTGAATCTGTCGCCGGTCGACGAAAGCCGCGAAGCAAATGCACTGTCGGGCACGATGCGCGCGATCATCGCGAATGCCGTGCACGGCGTGACCAAGGGTTTCGAGCGCAAGCTGACGCTGGTTGGCGTCGGTTACCGTGCGCAAGCGCAAGGCGACAAGCTGAACCTGTCGCTGGGTTTCTCGCACCCGGTGGTGCACCAGATGCCGGAAGGCGTCAAGGCTGAAACCCCGACGCAAACCGAAATCGTGATCAAGGGGATCAACAAGCAACAAGTCGGTCAAGTGGCTGCGGAAGTCCGCGGTTACCGTCCGCCGGAGCCCTACAAGGGCAAGGGCGTGCGTTATGCCGACGAGGTTGTGATCCTCAAAGAAACGAAGAAGAAGTAAGGGTGCGCAATCATGGATAAGACTCAATCTCGCCTGCGCCGCGCTCGCCAGACGCGTATCAAGATCGCTGAGCTGCAGGTCGCGCGTCTCGCCGTGCATCGCACGAACACGCACATCTACGCTCAAGTGTTCTCGCCCTGCGGCACCAAGGTGCTCGCCAGCGCGTCGACGCTCGAGGCAGAAGTGCGCGCAGAACTGGCCGACAAGTCGGGCAAGGGCGGCAACGTCAATGCCGCGACGCTGATCGGCAAGCGTATTGCCGAAAAGGCAAAGGCTGCCGGCATCGAATCCGTCGCCTTCGACCGCTCGGGCTTCCGCTACCACGGCCGCGTCAAGGCGCTGGCTGAGGCAGCTCGCGAAGCTGGGCTCAAGTTCTAAGGAAGGAATTCGTCATGGCAAAGATGCAAGCGAAAGTTCAGGCTGACGAGCGCGACGACGGCCTTCGCGAAAAGATGATTTCGGTCAATCGCGTGACCAAGGTCGTGAAGGGTGGCCGTATTCTCGGCTTCGCCGCACTGACCGTGGTTGGCGACGGTGATGGCCGCATCGGTATGGGCAAGGGCAAGGCGAAGGAAGTGCCGGTCGCTGTCCAGAAGGCAATGGAACAAGCTCGCCGCAACATGTTCAAGGTGCCGCTCAAGAACGGCACGCTGCAGCACGAAGTGCACGGCAAGCACGGCGCATCCGCTGTCCTCCTCGCTCCGGCGAAGGCAGGTACGGGCGTGATCGCCGGCGGCCCGATGCGCGCAGTGTTCGACGTGATGGGCGTTCAGAACGTCGTGGCGAAGAGCCACGGTTCGACGAACCCGTACAACCTCGTTCGCGCCACGCTGGACGGCCTGCGCAAGCAGTCGACCCCGGCAGACATCGCGGCGAAGCGCGGCAAGTCCGTCGAAGATATTTTGGGCTAAGCCCGGGTGGTCACCATGTCTGAAAAAACTGTCAAGGTTCAGCTCGTGAAGAGCCTGATCGGGACCCGCGAATCGCACCGCGCGACCGTGCGTGGCCTGGGCCTGCGCCGACTCAACTCGGTTAGCGAGCTGCAGGACACGCCGGCGGTCCGCGGCATGATCAACAAGGTCTCGTACCTCGTTAAGGTCATCGCGTAAGCGGCCCTACGGATCAAGGAGTTGATATGGAATTGAATAACCTGAAGCCGGCAGCTGGCGCCAAGCACGCCAAGCGTCGCGTCGGTCGTGGCATCGGTTCGGGCCTCGGCAAGACGGCTGGCCGTGGTCACAAGGGTCAGAAATCGCGTTCGGGCGGCTTCCACAAAGTCGGTTTCGAAGGCGGTCAGATGCCGCTGCAACGTCGTCTGCCGAAGCGCGGCTTCACGTCGCTGACGAAGGAATTCGTCGGTGAAGTGCGCCTGGGCGACCTCGAGAAGCTGCCGGTCGACGAGATCGATCTGCTCGCACTGAAGCAAGCCGGCCTGGTCGGCGAGCTGACGAAGAGCGCAAAGATCATCGCGACGGGCGAACTGAAGCGCAAGATCGTCGTGAAGGGTCTCGGTGCCACCAAGGGTGCGCGCGCTGCGATCGAAGCGGCTGGCGGTTCGTTCGCCGAGTGACACGCGTAGCGCGTCGTCACTTGCATTCATCGGAGAAGGTACTTGGCTAACAGCCCGAGTCTTGCAAAACCCGGTCGAAGCACGGCGAAATTCGGCGATCTGCGCCGGCGAGCGATGTTCCTGCTCCTGGCGCTGATCGTCTATCGCATCGGCGCGCACATTCCCGTGCCGGGCATCGATCCGGATCAACTGGCCAAGCTGTTCCAGAGCCAGGCGGGCGGCATCCTGGGCATGTTCAACATGTTCTCGGGTGGCGCACTTTCCCGCTTCACGATCTTTGCGCTGGGGATCATGCCGTACATCTCGGCGTCGATCATCATGCAGTTGCTGGCGATCGTGTCGCCGCAGCTCGAGGCGCTGAAGAAGGAAGGGCAGGCAGGGCAACGGAAGATCACGCAGTACACGCGGTATTTCACCGTGGTGCTCGCGACCTTCCAGGCATTCGGTATCGCGGCCGCGCTGGAAAACCAGCCGGGCCTCGTCACCGATCCCGGCACGCTGTTCCGTCTGACGACGGTCGTGACGCTGGTGACGGGCACGATGTTCCTGATGTGGCTCGGCGAGCAGATTACCGAGCGTGGTCTGGGCAACGGTATCTCGATCATCATCTTCGGCGGGATCGCAGCAGGGTTCCCGAATGCCGTGGGCGGGTTGTTCGAGCTGGTGCGTACGGGTTCGATGAGCATCATTTCGGCGATCATCATCGTCGTTCTGATCGCCGCGGTGACTTACCTGGTCGTGTTCATCGAACGCGGTCAGCGCAAGATCCTCGTGAACTACGCGAAGCGCCAGGTCGGCAACAAGATCTACGGTGGGCAGTCGTCGCATCTGCCGCTGAAGCTGAACATGTCGGGCGTGATTCCGCCGATCTTTGCATCGTCGATCATTCTGTTCCCGGCAACGATTCTCGGCTGGTTCAGTACCGGTCAGCCGACGGGAAGCTGGATTTCCAATACGTTGCATAACGTTGCGGAAGCGCTGAAGCCGGGCCAGCCGGTCTACGTGCTGCTGTACACGCTGGCAATCGTGTTTTTCTGCTTCTTCTACACCGCACTGGTGTTCAACAGCAGGGAGACCGCGGACAACCTGAAGAAGAGCGGCGCGTTTGTTCCGGGCATCCGTCCGGGCGATCAGACCGCACGATATATCGACCGCATCCTCACGCGTCTGACGCTGGCCGGTGCGATCTACATCGTCTTCGTGTGTCTGCTGCCGGAATTCCTGGTGCTGCGCTGGAACGTGCCGTTTTATTTTGGTGGAACGTCGCTGCTGATCATTGTCGTCGTCACGATGGACTTTATGGCGCAGGTGCAGTCGTACGTTATGTCGCAACAGTATGAGTCTCTGCTCAAGAAGGCAAACTTCAAGGGCGGCAACATCCCGATGCGTTGAAAGGACTATGGCCAAAGACGATGTAATCCAGATGCAGGGCGAGGTGATTGAAAACCTCCCGAATGCGACCTTCCGTGTGAAGCTGGAAAACGGCCATGTCGTGTTGGGGCATATTTCCGGAAAGATGCGGATGCACTACATCCGCATTCTGCCCGGCGACAAGGTGACGGTTGAGTTGACGCCTTACGATCTGTCTCGTGCGCGGATCGTGTTCCGGGCGAAGTGATTTGAAAAAAGGGTATTATCATGAAAGTGATGGCATCGGTTAAGCGCATTTGCCGCAATTGCAAGATCATCAAGCGCAAAGGCGTCGTTCGCGTGATCTGCAGCTCGGATCCGCGCCACAAGCAGCGCCAAGGCTGACCGCGCGTTTGTTTGCGCTTTTTGTTTGAGGAAAAACAATGGCTCGTATCGCAGGGGTTAACATCCCGAATCACCAGCACACCGAGATCGGCCTGACGGCTATCTTTGGTGTCGGCCGCACCCGTTCGCGCAGCATCTGCGTGGCAGCTGGCGTCGATTTTTCGAAGAAGGTCAAGGATCTGACCGACGCAGACCTGGAAAAGCTGCGTGAAGAAGTGGGCAAGTTTGTCGTCGAAGGCGATCTGCGCCGTGAAGTGACGATGAACATCAAGCGCCTGATGGACCTCGGTTGCTACCGTGGCGTCCGTCATCGCAAGGGCCTGCCGATGCGCGGTCAGCGTACGCGTACGAACGCACGTACCCGCAAGGGTCCGCGTCGTGCAGCGCAAGCGCTGAAGAAGTAAGCGGAACTGACAGTTACAGGAAAACGTAATGGCTAAGGCTTCGAACACCGCGGCGCAACGCGTTCGCAAGAAGGTTAAGAAGAACGTCGCTGAAGGCGTGGTTCACGTTCACGCGTCGTTCAACAACACGATCATCACGATCACCGATCGCCAAGGCAACGCTCTGGCATGGGCGACGTCGGGCGGCCAGGGCTTCAAGGGCTCGCGCAAATCGACGCCGTTCGCCGCTCAGGTCGCAGCTGAATCGGCTGGCCGCGTCGCGATGGAATATGGCGTGAAGAATCTGGAAGTGCGGATCAAGGGCCCGGGCCCGGGTCGCGAGTCGGCAGTGCGTGCACTGCACGGCCTCGGCATCAAGATCACCGCGATTTCGGACGTCACCCCGATTCCGCACAACGGCTGCCGTCCGCCGAAGCGTCGTCGTATCTAAGGATGTGCTGGCACGTTCGTGCTAGCGCATTGCCTGTCGCCGCTCAGCGTCGACGGGCGTTGCTTTTTTGATTGACTAAGCCCACCGTTCGCCCCAAAGGGAGCGGACTAGCGCGGATTTCGATCCGCGTGACTGATTGATAAAGGAATGCAAAGTGGCACGTTATATCGGCCCCAAAGCCAAGCTGTCCCGCCGTGAAGGCACCGACCTGTTCCTGAAGAGCGCGCGCCGCTCGCTCGCCGACAAGTGCAAGCTCGACAGCAAGCCGGGCCAGCACGGCCGTACCTCGGGCGCACGTACGTCCGACTACGGTACGCAGCTGCGCGAAAAGCAGAAGGTCAAGCGTATCTACGGCGTGCTGGAACGTCAGTTCCGTCGCTACTTCGCTGAAGCCGATCGCCGCAAGGGCAACACGGGTGAAAACCTGCTGCAACTGCTCGAGTCGCGCCTCGACAACGTCGTGTATCGCATGGGCTTCGGCTCGACCCGCGCTGAAGCGCGTCAGCTGGTGAGCCACAAGTCGATCACCGTGAACGGCGTCGTCGCAAACGTCCCGTCGCAGCAAGTGAAGGCGGGTGACGTCGTCGCGATCCGCGAAAAGGCGAAGAAGCAGGCGCGTATCGTCGAAGCGCTGTCGCTGGCCGAGCAAGGCGGCATGCCGAGCTGGGTTGCAGTCGATGCGAAGAAGTTCGAAGGCACGTTCAAGCAAATGCCGGAACGCGCTGAAATCGCAGGCGACATCAACGAAAGCCTGATCGTCGAATTGTATTCGCGTTAATCCGATTGACGGCCGAGGTACCCCGATTGCGTTGCGCAAGGAGGGGCCTCGGCTGTTTATTTTCTGGTTGTTACCGGTCAGCCTTATCGGTGTAACGAGCCGAGGGTATTGAAAAGGAAAGCCCATGCAAACCAGTTTGCTGAAACCCAAGATCATCGCCGTGGAATCGCTGGGCGAGAACCACGCGAGGGTGGTCATGGAACCGTTCGAACGCGGTTACGGCCACACCTTGGGCAATGCGCTTCGCCGCGTGCTGCTGTCGTCGATGGTAGGCTACGCGCCGACCGAAGTCACGATCGCAGGCGTGGTGCACGAGTACTCGACGCTGGATGGCGTGCAGGAAGACGTCGTCAACCTGCTGCTGAACCTGAAGGGCGTGGTGTTCAAGCTGCATAATCGTGACGAAGTGACGGTTACGCTGCGCAAGGAAGGTGAAGGCGTCGTGACGGCCGGCGATATCGAGCTGGCGCACGATTGCGAAGTCATCAACCCGAATCACGTGATTGCGCACCTGTCGAAGGGCGGCAAGCTCGACGTTCAGATCAAGATCGAAAAGGGTCGCGGCTATGTGCCCGGCAACGTCCGTCGCTACGGCGAAGACACGGCCAAGATCATCGGCCGCATCGTCCTCGACGCATCGTTCTCGCCGGTTCGCCGCGTGAGCTATGCGGTCGAAAGCGCACGGGTCGAGCAGCGTACCGACCTCGACAAGCTCGTGATGAACATCGAGACGAGCGGCGTGATCACGCCGGAAGAAGCGATCCGCCAGTCGGCCCGCATCCTGGTCGACCAGTTGTCCGTGTTCGCGGCGCTGGAAGGCACGGAAACGGCAGCCGAAGCGCCGTCGCGTGCACCGCAGATCGATCCGATCCTGCTGCGTCCGGTGGACGATCTCGAGCTGACGGTTCGTTCGGCGAACTGCCTGAAGGCCGAGAACATCTACTACATCGGCGATCTGATCCAGCGCACGGAAAACGAGCTGCTGAAGACGCCGAACCTCGGTCGCAAGTCGCTCAACGAGATCAAGGAAGTGCTCGCTTCGCGCGGTCTCACGCTGGGCATGAAGCTCGAGAACTGGCCGCCGGCTGGTCTCGACAAGTAATCCCGGTTGTAGCCTGGCTATCGCTGTAGTTGGCAAAGATGCGGATTTTCCTTTAAAATCCGCATCTTGCTTTTTTCGTTACCGGCCCGTGCGCCCTCCGAGGCGCGATAGAAGAGCTGGACCAAAACTTTGAATCAAGGAAACTGAAATGCGCCATCGTCATGGTCTGCGGAAACTGAACCGCACGAGCAGCCACCGTCTGGCTATGCTCCGTAACATGTCCAACTCGCTGATCGAGCACGAAGTCATCAAGACGACGCTGCCGAAGGCGAAGGAACTCCGTAAAGTCGTCGAGCCGCTGATCACGCTTGGCAAGAAGCCGTCGCTGGCAAACCGTCGCCTGGCGTTCAACCGCCTGCGCGATCGTGACTCGGTCGCGAAGCTGTTCGACGTGCTCGGTCCGCGTTTCGCGAACCGTCCGGGCGGCTACCTGCGCGTGCTGAAGTTCGGCTTCCGCGTGGGCGACAACGCACCGATGGCACTGGTCGAACTGCTCGACCGTCCGGAAGTCGACGAAACGGAAAACGTGCAAGAAGCTGAATAAGCTTCCGGTACGCAGCAGGATCTGAAAGGGGCCGAGCGATTGCTTGGCCCTTTTTGTTTTTGGGATGCCGGTTGCGGTCGATTGTCGCAGGCTGGTGCCGGCAGCGTTGCGCGGGCTGCGCTACGATACGGGCAACCGGTGCGGTCCCTGGACGGGTAACCGGCGCCGGCAGGCGCCTGCAGACCAGCGAGGAGAGCGGATGATAGTGGTGCTGATGCTGACGACGGTCCCCGATGCGGCGACGGCCGCGGCGCTCGCCGACGGCGCGCTCGACGCGCGGCTTGCCGCGTGCGTGTCGGAGCTCGGTACGATCAAGTCGCGCTATCACTGGCAGGGCAAGGTCGAAACGGCCGACGAGATCCAGTTGCTGTTCAAGACGAGCCCGGTTCGGGCGCTCGAACTGGAGCGATTTATTCTCGCGCATCATCCGTACGAGACGCCTGAAATCGTCTCGTGGCAGACGACGGCATCGGCCGCGTATGGCCAATGGGTGACCAACGAAACTCAACGTTTATTTCATGTTTAACGGTATGGCGCTTTCGGTGCGCGTGCGCGCGCTGCGGTTTCTTGCGGTCCTGTTGTCGTTCGTGCTCGTGCTCGTGCTCGTGCTGAGCGGGCTGTCCGCCGCGCGTGCGGCCGACGATTTCCTCGATCCGTCGGTTGCGTTCAAGTGCAGCGCGAGCGAATCGCCGGGACAGGTGGACGTCCGCTTCAAGATCGCCAACGGCTACTACATGTACCGGGAGCGCTTCGCGTTCGCGGTGAAAAGCGGCCAAGCCACGCTCGGCGAGCCGCAATTCCCGGCCGGCCACGTGAAGTTCGACCAGACGTTCCAGAAGGACGTCGAGACCTACCGCGATGAAGTCGTCGTTCACGTGCCGGTGAAGCAGGCGGCCGGGCCGTTCGAGCTCGCGGTGACGTCGCAAGGGTGTGCGGACGAAGGAATCTGTTATCCGCCGGCCGAGCACGTGATGAAGGTCGATGGCGCCGCGCTCGGCGCCGCGTCGCCGTCCGGCGACACGGCTGCCGCGGGCAGCTGGTTCGACAAGGTCACGAGCGCCGATTTCGCGCAGTCGCTGCTCGAAGGCCACGGCTTCTTCACGATCGTCGCGCTCTATTTCGTCGCGGGTGTCGTGCTGAGCCTGCTGCCGTGTTCGTACCCGATGATTCCGATCGTGTCCGCGATCATCATCGGCCAGGGCACGCGCGCGACGCATGCACGCGGCTTCGCGCTGTCGCTGACCTACGTGGTCGGCATGGCGCTGGTCTACACGGTGCTCGGCATCGCCGCCGCGCTGGTCGGCCAGAGCCTCGGCGCATGGTTGCAGAACCCGTGGGTGCTCGGCGCGTTCGGCGTGCTGCTGAGCGCGTTCGCGGTGTCGCTGATCTCGGGCAAGGACATCGCGCTGCCGGAGCGCTGGCAGAACGGCGCGGCCGAGGCATCGAGCGCGCGCCAGGGCGGCCACTTCGTCGCGGTCGCGGCGATGGGCGCGTTGTCGGCGCTGGTCGTCGGCGCGTGCATGACGGCGCCGCTGTTCGCGGTGCTCGCGTTCATCGCGCACACCGGCAATGCGTGGCTCGGCGGCGCGGCGCTGTTCGCGATGGGGCTGGGCCTCGGCGTGCCGCTGCTGGTCGTCGGCGTCGGAGCGGGGACGGTGCTGCCGCGCGCAGGCGCGTGGATGGACGGCGTGAAGGTGTTCTTCGGCATCGTGCTGCTCGCGGCCGCGCTGTGGATCGTGTGGCCGGTGCTGGCGGGCGGGCTGAAGATGGTGCTCGCGGCGTTGTGGCTGCTGATCGCCGCCGCAGCGCTCGGGTTGTTCACGCCGAATGCCGGCGCCGCGTCGATCTGGCGCCGCCTGGGCCGCGGCGTAGGCGCCGCGCTCGCGATCTGGGCCGCGACGCTGCTCGTCGGCCTGGCTGCGGGCTCGACCGATCCCGTCAAGCCGCTGGCCGTGCTGGCGGCGCGTACGGTGGCGTCCGGCGGCGCGGCGACGGCCGGCGCGGCTGCCGCGCAGGACGGCCCCGCGTTTGCCCCGGTGCGCTCCAGCGGCGAACTCGACGCGCTGCTGAAGACGTCGGGCCAGCCGGTGATGCTGGACTTCTACGCCGACTGGTGCGTGAGCTGCAAGGAGATGGAGCATCTGACCTTCACCGACGCGCGCGTGCAGGCGCGGCTCGCGCAGCTTCACCTCGTGCGCGCGGACGTCACCGCGAACAACCCGGACGATCAGGCGCTGCTCAAGCGCTTCAACCTGTTCGGGCCACCGGGCATCATCTTCTTCGATCGCAATGGCCGCGAGATCGGCCGCGTGGTCGGCTATCAGGCGGCCGACACGTTCCTGCGCAGCCTCGATCGGGCGGCCGTTCCGACGGTATGACGACGGGCGGCTGCGGCGACCGGCGAACGGAAGATCCGCGGCCGGCTGACGGTCGCGATCGACGGTAAACAAAAAACGGCGGAACACCGAGGTGTCCCGCCGTTTTTGCTGGCGCGTGCCGGCGCGCGATCAGCGCTGCGCTTTCAGCAGACGCGCGGCATCGAGCGCGAAGTACGTGAGCACGCCGTCGGCGCCCGCACGCTTGAACGCGAGCAGCGATTCGAGCACGACCTTGTCGTGGTCGAGCCAGCCGTTCATCGCGGCCGCCTTCAACATCGCGTATTCGCCGCTCACCTGGTACACGTAGGTCGGGAAGCGGAACTCGTCTTTCACGCGGCGCACGATGTCGAGATACGGCATGCCGGGCTTGACCATCACCATGTCGGCGCCTTCGTCGATGTCGAGGCGCACTTCGCGCAGCGCTTCGTCGCTGTTCGCCGGATCCATCTGGTAGGTCATCTTGTTGCCCTTGCCCAGGTTGGACGCCGAACCGACCGCATCGCGGAACGGGCCGTAGAACGCCGATGCGAACTTCGCCGAATAGGCCATGATCCGCGTATGGATATGGCCGTCGCTTTCCAGCATCTCGCGGATCGCGCCGATGCGGCCGTCCATCATGTCCGACGGCGCGACGATGTCGACGCCGGCTTCCGCCTGCGCACGCGCCTGGTCGACCAGGATCTCGATCGTGTCGTCGTTGATCACATAGGCGTTTTCGTCGAGCACGCCATCCTGGCCGTGACTCGTGTACGGATCGAGCGCGACGTCCGTCAGCACGCCCAGTTCGGGGAAGTGCTTCTTCAGCTCGCGCACCGCGCGCGGGATCAGGCCTTCCGGATTGGCCGCCTCGCGGCCGTCGGGTGTCTTCAGCGACGGCTCGATGGCCGGGAACAGCGACAGCACGGGCACGCCGAGTTCGACGCACTGCTCGGCGACGTGCATCAGCAGATCGACCGACACGCGCTCGACGCCGGGCATCGACGGGATGGGCTGGCGCTCGTTGGTGCCTTCGACGACGAATACCGGGTAGATCAGGTCGTCGGTGGTCAGGCGGTTTTCGCGCATCAGGCGGCGGGAGAAGTCGTCGCGGCGCATCCGGCGCGGACGATGAAGCGGATGGAAGCTCATGGCGATTTGGCAGAAATCAGGGCAAGAAGGACCTTACGGAACCCTTAGGTCATTTTCGAGATCGTTGGTATATGATAGCGATCGAGCGGCACGCGTTGCGTGCAGCTCCCCGCTTCTCCTCCCTGAGCGGGTGCCTGTCGTTTTTCGATTAGGCTGTTTGACCCGCCGTTCAACGGCGGGTTTTTTTATGAGCCGGCCGAATCCGCAGGCGCCGTCAGGTGCGCAGGGCCGATCCCAGCCGCGCGTTGCCCGCTCATTGTGCTACAGGCTCGCTGTTTTCGTCGGCGACGGACGGCCGCAGCCAGCTCTCGATCAGTTCATGGGCCTCGTCGAGCCCCGTGCGCTTCAGCGCCGAGAACAGCTGGACCGTCAGCTTGCCCTTCACGCCCTGGTCGCGATACGCGTCGAGCCCCTTCTGCGTGTTGCGCAACGCGTTGATGCTTTCCTGGCGCGTCAATTTGTCGCACTTGGTCAGCAGCGTGTGGATCGGCTTGCCGGTCGGCGCGAACCATTCGATCATGCGCCGATCGAGATCGGTCAGCGGACGGCGCGAATCCATCATCAGGATCAGGCCGCAGAGCTGCGAGCGCGTCGCGAGATAGGACGACAGCAGCATTTCCCAGTGCGCCTTCGCGGCGCCGGGCACTTCCGCATAGCCGTAGCCGGGCAGATCGACGAGGTTCGCGACGGGCTCGGCGGCCGGGCCGACGGAGAAGTAGTTGATATGCTGCGTGCGGCCGGGCGTCTTCGACGCGAAGGCCAGCCGCTTCTGGTTGCACAGCACGTTGATCGCCGTCGACTTGCCGGCATTCGAGCGGCCCGCGAACGCGATTTCCGGCTGGACCGTCGGCGGCAGGTCGCGCAGATGGTTGACGGTCGTGTAGAAGCGGGCTTGATGGAGCAGAAAGGCCATGGGAACCGGAAGGACGGGCGGCGCGAGCCGCGTGGTGGAGGCGGGGTAGCCCCGATAGGCGCGGGAGCTTTCAGCACGATATTGTACAATACGGCGGTTTTGCCGAAGGCCACCGGGCGCCTGCCTCGCGCTTTTATGTGGCTTCTGCGGTAGACTGAACGCCGTCGTTTTTTGCAGAACCTCAAATTCCCACAAGACGAAACAGGGTGTGCGAATGAATCGACTGTGCAAGTCTCTGATGGTGCTTCAGGTTGCAGCAGGGTTCGTAGGTTTCGTAGCGGAGGCAAACGCGGCAGATGCGGCCAAGCCGGATCTGGACCGCGGCAAGGCGATTGCCGGGCAGGTCTGCGCGTCGTGTCACGGCGCCGACGGCAACAGCGCGTCGGGCAGTTTCCCGAAGCTCGCCGGCCAGCATCCCGAATATCTGGTCAAGCAGTTGAACGACTTCAAGACGCAGCCGGGCGCGAAGGGGCCGGTGCGTAACAACGCGGTGATGGTCGGATTCGCGAGCGCGTTGAGCGCGGACGACATGCGCAACGTCGCCGCGTACTACGGGTCGCAGACGACGAAGCTCGGTACCGCACGCAATGCGGCGACGGTGCCGATCGGCCAGAAGATCTATCGCGGCGGCATCGCGGAAAAGGGCGTTCCCGCCTGCGCGAGCTGCCACGGGCCGACGGGGCAGGGGATCCCGGTCCAGTACCCGCGTCTGTCGGGGCAATGGGCCGATTACACGGTCGCGCAGTTGACCGCGTTCCAGCAGGGTGCCGGCGCGCGCAACAACAACGAGGCGATGCATCAGATCGCGTCGCGGCTCTCGGATACCGAGATCAAGGCCGTCGCGGATTACATCGCGGGCCTGCGTTGAGCGGTCAGCCGCGAATGGAATGACCGGGCGCCCGAAGGGCGGCCGGAGTCAGAACAAGAAAAGGGTGGGGCGCCGCGCCGTCGCGGTTGCCTCGCCCTTCTTTTTTGCCGGCACTCGCCGGGCCGGGATGGCGCGGCTGGCAGGCGATGGGGAGCTGCGCTCCCCGAGCGAACATAGTGAGCGTGGGGGTGGTTTCCCCTTAGTCGGAGTTTGAATGAGCGTTACCACGTCGGGGTTGCAGTCGAAGTCGGGTCAGGGTGCGTCGAAACGTGCGGTCGAGTTGCTGAGCTCGATGCGTTTCGCGATCGCGCTGCTGGTGGTGCTGTCGATCGCGAGCATCATCGGCACGGTCCTGACCCAGGACGATCCGTATCCGAACTACGTGAACCAGTTCGGGCCGTTCTGGGCGGACATCTTCCGTTCGCTCGGCCTGTACAACGTGTACAGCGCGTGGTGGTTCATGCTGATCCTGATCTTCCTCGTCACGTCGATCTCGCTGTGCGTGATCCGCAACGCGCCGAAGATGCTCGCCGATGCGAAGAGCTGGAAGGACAAGGTCCGCGAAGGCAGCCTGCGCGCCTTCCACCACAAGGCCGAATACACGGCGTCCGGCACGCGCGCGAGCGTCGCGGCGACGCTCGCCGCCTTCGTCACGAAGGCTGGCTACAAGCACGTCGTGCGTGAAACCGACGGCGCGACGCTGATCTCCGCGAAGCGCGGCGCGATGACCAAGTGGGGCTATATCTCCGCGCACCTCGCGATCGTCGTGATCTGTATCGGCGGCCTGCTCGACAGCAACCTGCCGATCAAATTCCAGATGCTGATGTTCGGCAAGAGCCCGGTCAACACGAGCGCGACGATCAGCGATATCTCGCCCGACCATCGGCTGTCCGCGTCGAACCCGACCTTCCGCGGCTACGCGTGGGTGCCGGAGGGCCAGTTCGTGTCGACCGCGATCCTGAACCAGCCGAGCGGCTCGCTGATTCAGGATCTGCCGTTCTCGATCCAGCTCGACAAATTCATCGTCGATTACTACACGACCGGCATGCCGAAGCTGTTCGCGAGCGACATCGTCGTGATCGATCGCGAGACCGGCCGGAAGATCCCGGCGCGGGTGGAGGTCAACAAGCCGTTCACGTACAAGGGCGTGTCGATCTATCAGTCGAGCTTCCAGGACGGCGGCTCGCAGATGCAGATGACGGCCTATCCGATGACGGGCAGCCACGCGGCGACCGTCCCCGTGAAGGGCACGATCGGCAGCTCGGCGCCGCTGCAGGTCCCGGGCGCCGACGGCGACACGATCGAATTCTCCGATTTCCGCGCGATCAACGTCGAGAACATGGCCGACGCGAAAGGCAAGCCGGACGTGCGCGGCGTCGCGACCACCAGCTCGCTGAAGGAAGTGTTCGACGAGCGGCTCGGCTCGGGCGCGAAGACGTCGAAGCCGACGCAGCTCCACAACATCGGGCCGTCGGTGCAGTACAAGATTCGCGGCAAGGACGGCCAGGCGCGCGAATTCAACAACTACATGCTACCCGTCGACATGAACGGCGAGCGCGTGTTCCTCGCCGGCGTGCGCGCGAGTCCGAACGATCCGTTCCGCTACATGCGGATTCCGGCCGACAGCCAGGATTCGATCGGCGAATGGATGCGCCTGCGCGCCGCGCTCGAGGATCCGGCCGTGCGCACCGAGGCCGCCGCGCGCTTCGCGCAGCGCTCGCTGCCGGGCGACGCGTCGCTGCGCGGGCGCCTGCAGGACAGTGCGTCGAAGGTGCTGACCCTTTTCGCGGCGAGCGACGACAGCGTCGGCCGCGGCGCGGACGGCCAGCCGATCGGCGGCTTCCAGGCGGTGGCGACGTTCATCGACCGCTCGGTGCCGAAGGGCGAGCAGGAGAAGGCCGCGAGCCTGCTGTTGCGGATGCTCGAGGGCTCGATGTGGGAGGTGTGGCAGATCGCGCGCGAGCATGCGGGCGAGCCGGCCGCGCAACAAGGCGCCGACACGATCCGCTTCGTGCAGAACGCGATCAATGCGCTATCCGACAGCTTCCTGTATGGATCGCCGGTCTATTTGCAGCTTGACTCCTTCAAGCAGGTGCAAGCTTCGGTATTTCAGCTGACGCGCGCGCCCGGCAAGAATCTGGTGTATCTTGGCAGCCTGCTGCTGGTCGCCGGCATCTTCTCGATGTTCTACGTGCGCGAGCGGCGGCTCTGGTTCTGGCTGAAGGACGCCGGTTCGGGCGTCGAGGTGGTGATGGCCATGTCCACGGCCCGCAAGACCTTCGATTTCGAGAAAGAATTCGTGCAGACGCGCGACGCGGCCGGCGCCGCCTTGCACGCCGCACCTCGCGACGCCGCACCCGCCGGTGCGGCTTCGACGGCCCGCGCGCCTGCCGGCGGCGGTTCCGATTCCGAGAATTCCACCCGGTAACATCATGGATCTCACGCAAGTTTCCTCTTCCCGTACGGCGCCGGCAGCGTCGCCGCTGTTCGACGACCGTCCGTTCCTCGCGCGCCTGTCGCTGTTCGACTGGCTGTTCGCGCTGGCGCTGGTGGCGGGCGCGGGCTATGCGCTCGTGCACTACAACGCGCACATGGATTACTACGACAAGGCGGTGATGATCGGCACCGTGCCGGCGCTTGTCGCGCTCGGCTGGCGCTGGAAGCCCGCGCGGCTGATGATGGCGTCGATTGCCGTGCTGTCGCTGCTGTCGATCCAGATCTACCAGGGCGATCTCGCGCGCGCCGATTCGGCGTTCTTCCTCAAGTACTTCCTGTCGAGCCAGTCGGCGATCCTGTGGATGAGCGCGCTGTTCGTGCTCGCGACGATCTTCTACTGGATCGGCCTGCTCGCGCGCTCCGAAACGGGCGCCGCAATCGGCCAGAAGCTCACGTGGGTCGCCGTGCTGATGGGCTTCACCGGGCTGATGGTGCGCTGGTACGAGTCCTACCTGATCGGTGCGGACGTCGGGCATATCCCCGTGTCGAACCTGTATGAAGTGTTCGTCCTGTTCAGCCTGATCACCGCGCTGCTTTATCTGTATTACGAAGGCCACTACGGCACGCGTTCGCTCGGCGCGTTCGTGCTGCTGGTCATCAGCGCGGCGGTCGGCTTCCTGATGTGGTACTCGGTCGCACGCGATGCGCAGCAGATTCAGCCGCTCGTGCCGGCGCTGCAAAGCTGGTGGATGAAGATCCACGTGCCGGCGAACTTCATCGGCTACGGCAGCTTCGCGCTGTCGGCGATGGTGTCGGTCGCGTATCTGATGAAGGAGCGCGGGATCCTCGCGGATCGCCTGCCGACGCTGGAAGTGCTCGACGACGTGATGTACAAGTCGATCGCGGTTGGTTTCGCGTTCTTCACGATCGCGACGATCCTCGGCGCGCTGTGGGCGGCCGAAGCGTGGGGCGGCTACTGGAGCTGGGATCCGAAGGAAACCTGGGCGCTGATCGTGTGGCTGAACTACGCGGCGTGGCTGCACATGCGGCTGATGAAGGGCCTGCGCGGCGCGGTGGCCGCGTGGTGGGCGCTCACCGGCCTGCTGGTCACGACGTTCGCGTTCCTCGGCGTCAACATGTTCCTGTCCGGGCTGCACAGCTACGGCAAACTGTAAGATTTCCGACGCTCGTCCGACTATCGAACCGCCGGTGCACTGCGTGCCCGGCGGTTTTCTTTTGTAACGCGGCGGGCGAACCGGGCGTCGAACGGCGCGTGACGGGCCGGGTCGAACGCTGATGAAGCATGCGCGCCGCGCATGCGGGAGGAACTGCACGATGTGGATCAAACGCCCTTTGCGTAACGTACTGACCGGCGCGGACATCGCGCCGAGCGAGATCACCCCGCGCGCGGTGTTCGAGAACCGGCGGCGCGTATTGCAGGCGGCCGGCCTCGCGGCCGCGGGCGGCCTGTTTGGCGCCAGCGGCGCGGCGCTCGCCGCGTATGCGTCGCCCGATCCGCGCACGGCGAAGCTCGCGGCAAAAACGAACCCGAAGTTCGTCGCCATCGACAAGGTGACGCCGTTCAAGGACATCACGTCCTACAACAACTTCTACGAATTCGGCACCGACAAGAGCGACCCGGCGCAGAACGCCGGCACGCTGCGGCCGCGCCCGTGGCGCGTGAGCGTCGAAGGCGAGGTGCAGCACCCGAAAGTGTTCGATCTCGACGAGTTGCTGAAGCTCGCGCCGCTCGAGGAGCGCGTGTACCGGCTGCGCTGCGTCGAGGGCTGGTCGATGGTGATCCCGTGGATCGGCGTGCCGCTGTCCGAGCTGATCAAGCGCGTGCAGCCGACCGGCAACGCGAAATACGTGCAGTTCGTCACGCTGGCCGATCCGTCGCAGATGCCCGGCCTGTCGACGCCCGTGCTCGACTGGCCGTATTCGGAAGGGCTGCGCATGGACGAGGCGATGAATCCGCTGACGCTGCTGACGATGGGCGTCTACGGCCAGGTGCTGCCGAACCAGAATGGCGCGCCGGTGCGGATCGTCGTGCCGTGGAAGTACGGCTTCAAGAGCGCGAAGTCGCTCGTGAAGATCCGCTTCGTCGACAAGCAGCCGAAGACGAGCTGGAACACGTACGCCGCGAACGAGTACGGCTTTTATTCGAACGTGAACCCCAACGTCGATCATCCGCGCTGGAGCCAGGCGACCGAGCGGCGCATCGGCGAGGACGGCTTTTTCACGCCGAAGCGCAAGACACTGATGTTCAACGGCTACGGCGATCTGGTCGCCTCGATGTATCAGGGCATGGACCTGAAGAAGAATTTCTGAGCACGACGGTGAGAAACGACATGCGTCCTTCGACGCTCACTTCCGAGCGCGCCGCGGGTGTCCGGTCGGCCGCACGCACCGCGCGGACCGGTGCGATCCGTCCCGCCGCGCCGCGCTGGCTCGCACCGGCCAAGGTGCTGGCGTTCGCGGCCGGCCTGTATCCGCTCGGGCGCGTCGTGCTGTTCGGGCTGACGGACCGGCTGGGCGCGAACCCGATCGAATTCATCACGCGCTCGACCGGCTTGTGGACGCTCGTCCTGTTGTGCATCACGCTTGCCGTCACGCCGCTCAGGCGCATCACGGGCTTCGCGTCGCTGCTGCGCTTTCGCCGGATGATCGGGCTGTTCGCGTTCTTTTACGCGACGCTGCATTTCACGACCTACCTGTGGTTCGACAAGTGGTTCGACGTCGTCGCGATCCTGAAGGACGTCGGCAAGCGCCCGTTCATCACCGTCGGCTTCGCGGCGTTCGTGCTGCTGATTCCGCTCGCCGCGACGTCGCCGCGCGCGATGGTGCGCCGGCTGGGGCGCCACTGGGCGACGCTGCACAGCGCGATCTATGCGATCGCGCTGTTCGGCGTGCTGCACTTCTGGTGGATGCGGGCCGGCAAGCACGATCTCGCGCAGCCGAAGCTCTACGCGGCGATCGTCGCCGCGCTGCTCGGCTGGCGGCTGGTTGCGTGGGGCTGGCGGCGCGTGCGTGCGTGACGCGGCGGCCCGAAAAAACAAAAGGCGATGACCGGGGAGTCATCGCCTCGTTGCGCGCGCCGCGCGGGCGGCATCGCGTCGTTACTTCGTGGCTACCGGGCCCGATGCCGGGGCGGGCATGGTCGATGCGGTGCTCGACAGTTCGGGCGACAGCGTGAGCGGCGAGCCGGACGTGTCAGGCGTCTCGTCGGACGACGCGTTTTCGTCGGTCGGTTTCACGTCCGACGGCGGCGTGTTCTGCTGCTGGATCGGCTTGGGCATCGGGGGTACGGTGGGCAGATAGAGCGCGCCGCTTTGACCGCAGCCGGCAAGAATCGCCAAAGCCGCTACAATCGCGCTCATCCGGAAAACGACTCGCATGATCGTCCCTGAACAATTTAACCGATAGAGTTTAGCATGTCCGATACTGAATACCTGGCCCGTGCCGAGGCCGTGCTGGCGGCCGTCGAGCGTACCGTGGACGTCGCGAACGACGGCGATCACGACATCGATCTGGAGCGCAACGGCAGCGTGCTGACGCTGACGTTCGAAAACGGCTCGAAGATCATCGTCAACCTGCAACCGCCGATGAAGGAAGTGTGGATCGCCGCGAAGGCCGGTGGATTCCACTACCGTTTCGTCGACGGTGCGTGGCGCGATACGCGCACGGGCACCGAGTTCTTCTCGGCGCTCACCGAATACGCGACGCAGCAGGCCGGCCTGCCGATCACGTTCGGCGCGTGACGGCCGGGGCAGCGGGTCCCGAATGTCGTGCCCAAAGAAAAAGCGCCCCGCGGGGCGCTTTTTTCATGGTCGGGCCGCGGGTCAGTGGCCCTGGAACAGGTTCATGATGTCCTGCTTTTCCTGTTCGTCGACGTGCGGCACGGCCTCGTCGACGTTCTGCGCGGCCGGCGCCTGCGGCACGCCGACCGTCGACACGAAGCCGTGCCCCGGCGTGAACTCGGTGAAATACAGCTCGCCGCCGAGCGACTCGACGCCGTGCGGCACCGTCGGCTTGAATTCCGGCACGCCCTTCAGCGCCGCACCCATGTAGTCGATCCAGACCGGCAGCGACAGGCCGCCGCCGGTTTCGCGATCGCCGAGGCTGCGCGGATTGTCGTAGCCGATCCACGCGATCGCGGCGAGCGTGTGCTGGTAGCCGGCGAACCAGGCGTCGTGCGAGTCGTTCGTCGTGCCGGTCTTGCCCGCGAGGTCGGCGCGCTTCAGCACGTTGGTCCGCGCGCCCGTGCCGCGCTGCGCGACGCTCTGCAGCAGGCTGTTCATCACGTACGCGTTGCGCGCGTCGATCGCGCGCGGCGCGTTCTGCTCGGCGACGAGCGGCTGCGCGCGCGCGACGATCGCGCCGTTCGGATCGGTGACCTCGGCGATCAGGTACGGATTGACGCGGTAGCCGCCGTTCGCGAAGACCGAGTACGCGCCGGCCATCTGCAGCGGCGTGACCTGGCCGGCGCCGAGGGCCATCGGCAGGTAGGCCGGATGGCGCTCGGCGTCGAAGCCGAAGCGCGTGATGTATTGCTGCGCGTATTTCGTGCCGATGTGGTTCAGGATCCGGATCGACACGAGGTTGCGCGAGCGCTGCAGCGCGGTGCGCATCGACATCGGGCCCTCGAAGCCGCCGCCGTAGTTCTTCGGCTCCCACGGCTGGCCGCCCGTTTCCGCGGCGCTGAAATACAGCGGGCCGTCGTTGATCACGGTCGCCGGCCCGAGGCCCTTGTCGAGCGACGCCGAGTAGATGAACGGCTTGAACGACGAACCCGGTTGCCGCCATGCCTGCGTGACGTGGTTGAACTTGTTCTTGTTGTAGTCGAAGCCGCCGACGAGCGAGCGGATCGCGCCGTCTTGCGGGACGATCGACAGGAACGCACCCTCGACCTGCGGCAACTGCGTGATCGACCACTTGCCGGCGTCGTTCTTCACCACGCGGACGATTGCGCCCGGGCGGATCCGGCGGTTCGGCTGCGCGTTGGCCGACAGCGCGCCCGACGCGAAGCGCAGGTTGTCGCCGTCGATCGTCGCGGTACTGCCGTCGATGAACGCCACCGTGATCTGGCGCGGGCTCGCGGCCGTCACGACCGCGGCGATCAGCTCGCCGTTGTCGGGATGCTCGAGCAGCGCGTCGTCGATCGCCTGTTCGCGGTCGTCGGCACCGGCCGGCAGCTCGATGAAGCCTTCCGGCCCGCGATAGCCGTGACGGCGCTCGTAATCCATGATGCCCTTGCGCAGCGCGGTGTACGCGACCTGCTGATCCGCGGAATCGATCGTCGTGACGACGTTGAAGCCGCGCGTGTAGGTTTCCTCACGGTACTGCGCGTACATCATCTGTCTGACCATTTCGGCGACGTACTCCGCGTGCACGCTGAAATCGCGGCCCGGACCCTTGACGACGAGCGGCTGCGCGGACGCTTCGTCGTACTGTTCGCGCGTGATGAAGTTCAGCTCGAGCATCCGTTGCAGGATATATTCCTGGCGTACCTTCGCGCGCTTCGGGTTGACGACCGGGTTGTACGCGGACGGCGCCTTCGGCAGCCCCGCGAGCATCGCGGCTTCCGCGAGCGTGATGTCCTTCAGGTCCTTGCCGAAATAGACCCGTGCGGCGCTCGCGAAGCCGTACGCGCGCTGGCCGAGATAGATCTGATTCATGTAGACCTCGAGAATCTGATCCTTCGTCAGCGCGCGCTCGATCCGGTACGCGAGCAGCATCTCGTAGATCTTGCGCGTGTAGGTCTTCTCGCTCGACAGGAAGAAGTTGCGTGCGACCTGCATCGTGATCGTGCTCGCGCCCTGCGACGCGTGGCCGTTCGTCAGCGCGACGAAGCCGGCGCGGATGATGCCGGTGAGGTCGACGCCGCCGTGATCGTAGAAGCGCGCATCCTCGATCGCGAGGATCGCCTTCTTCAGCGAGTCGGGCACGTCCTTGAAATGGACGACGTCGCGGCGCTCCTCGCCGAATTCGCCGATCAGCACGTGATCGGACGTGTAGATGCGCAGCGGCACCTTCGGGCGATAGTCGGTCAGCGCATCGAGCGACGGCATGTTCGGCCAGGCCACGACGAGCGCGTAGCCGAGCACGAGGCCGCCGGCCACGACGAGGGCCACGCACATCGCGGCGAAGCCGAGCAGGACTTTTTGCCACCAGGGCCGCTTCTTCGGCTCCGGGGCGGGAGGCGGGGACGTAGGAGTCGTGGATTGCATAGGCATACCGGAAAACAGTCCCGCGATTATAGCTGCCCGGTAAGAGCGCTCCTGACGCGGGGGCCGCCCGTCGCCAAGCCGCGGGTCGGCGTGCCGTCAGCATAGTCCGTGCACGGCCGCCGTGGACCAATGCTGGCCGTTTGGCCGACTGTCGGCGGCGCGCGTCGCTTTGCAGAATCAGGTCTCGGATGCGCGGCGTGGGCCGCGACGATCTCGGGAGGCTGGGATGGCAGGACGATGGGTGGCGCGGTTTGCACAGGGCAGGCACCGGTCGACGGGAATCGACGTCGGTGCGCACGAAGTGAGGGTGGCCGTGCTGAGCCGGCGCGGCAGGGAAGCGGAGGTGCGCGTCGAGGGGCTCGAGCGCGAACCGGTTGGCTTGGCGGGCGGGCCGGAGGACGCGCGTTGGGCGGCGGTCGCGCGGTCGCTGGCGGCGGCCGTGGCGCGGCTGTCGGCGTCCGACGTGCAGTGCGACGCGCGCGGCGTGATGGCGCTGCACGATGACGAGATGCGCACCGCGACGCTCGATCTGGCCGGGCGCGGCGACATCCCGGACGCCGCGCGGCAGGCCGCCGAACGCATCTCGGGGCTCGCGCCGGACAGTCTCGCGTTCGACTGGCGGCACTACGGCGGCGCGCGGTCCGGCGAGATCGCGGTGGCGGTCGCGCCGCTGGCGCTGCTCGAGCGGCGGATCGACGTGGCCGCGCAGGCCGGTATCGACCTGACGGTGATCGACGGCGAGTCGGCCGCCGTGCTGCGCGCGCTGCGCTATGCCGCACGGTTCGAACTCGATGCGCAGGGCGCGTACGCCGTGCTCTGGTTCTGCGACGCGGGCGTGCGCGGCTGGCGAATCGAGGGACGCTCGGCGATGCAGGTGCTCTCCCTGTCCGGCACGTTGCCGGAGGCGCTTCCCGATGCGTTGCGTCGGCGCGTGCTGGGGGGCGTGGGCTGCGTACTCGTCGCCGGGGACGAGCGATGTATCGCCCGCTTCGATACGTCGATTGCCGAGATCGGCGACGTGCTCGGCACGGCAGTGGTCCCGTTCGACTGCACGGGCTGGGACGGCCTGCCGTGCGCGCGCGCCGCCGTGCCAGGCGGCCCGGCGTTTGCCGTCGCGTTCGGGCTGGCGTTGCGTGGGGTGTGGGAATGACGGCCGGTCACGTGGCGGCAAACGGAGACGGCGCGGCGGCGCAGCAGCTCGTACAGGCGGTACTCGGCGACTTCAACCTGCTGCCGTACCGCGAGCGGTTGGCGCGGGCATTGCGGCGTCGGCGGGCCACGCAGTGCGGTGTGGCGATCCTGCTCGGCGTGCTTGGCGCCGGTCTGTGGACGGGCGCTGCGGTGTTGTCGCGGTGGCGGGTGGATGCCGAGCGCGCCGGCGTGGAGGCGCGGCTGCGACAGGTGCAGCCGCGGGTGGCCGTTGCGACGCGCGCGGCCGATGCAGCCGCCGCCGTCGCGCGGCGCGACGCGCAGGCGGCTGCGCTGGCCGCACCTTACCGGCGCCTGGCCGGGTTGCTGGCGACCCTGAAGCAGGTGCGCGCCGATCATGTCCGGCTCGATGCGCTGCGCATGACGACGACCGGCGCCGTGCTCGATGCGCGCGCCGCGAGTTACCGGGCGGCTGCGCGGTGGCTCGCCGCGATGGCGCGCGAGCAGCGCGACTGGCGGATCGATATAGATACGTTGAAGCCTGCGTCGGATGCGCCGGCTTCGACGGCCGGGATGCCGTTCCGGTTCTCGGTGCAGTTGCGCTGGCACGATGCGACGTCGTCGCGGACGGTGTCGGGAGGGGGCGCATGACGGCGCTCGCGCATTGGCCGGCGCTGCGCGCGGGCGCCAGGGCGGGCCACATGCCGCGCGTGTCGGCGGCCGCCGCGCATGCCGCGGGTTGCGTGCTGGCGTTCGCGGCCGTGCTGGCAGGCGGCATTCATCTGGCGAATGCGGCCGACTGGAGCGGGCTGGCACGTAGTCGCGCGTTGCTCGCCGCGGCGCAGGCGCGCGCGGCCGACGCGCAGCGCGTGCTGGCTTCCGCCGGACAACGACGCGACGGGCATCCTGCGTCGACGCGTGACGATCGCTTGCCGCCTACGCCGGAATGGGCCGCGCTGATGCTGGCGCTGGCCGATCTCGCCGCGTCGAGCGGGTTGCACGGCGTATCGATCGAGCCGCGGCGCGCCGATGGCGCGGCACCGGACGGCCGACGCACCGTACACATCGCCGCGGACGGCGGCTTTTACGCGTTGCTGCATATGGTTGGCGGGCTGGCGCGCTTCCCGGTGTTGGCGGTACCGTCGGCGCTGCGTATCGAGCGTGGCATGTCGGCGGCGCGGGTGGATATGTCCGTCGACGTATTTCCGGCGCTGCAGGCGACAACGGCCGCGGCGGGCAACACGCCGGTTCGCGCCGCTGCACCCGACGCCGATCCGTTCGGCGAGGGGGGCCTCGCCGAAGCGGCGGGGCGCGCAGCCCGCCTTGCCGGCACGATTCGCGACGCGCGTACCGGTCTCGCGTTGTTCGACGACGGCGACGGCGCGTTCACGGCCGTCGCACCTGGCGAGGTGCTGGGGGCCGCGCGCGTGGTGCGTATCGACCGCGCGGCCGTGACGCTTGCGACGGCGGACGGATCGCAGCGGCTTGTGCTTGACGACGGAGGCCGGCCATGACGAAGCACGGCTGTTGGATGCTCGTCATCTGGGCCGGCGTGACGGCGGCCGGCGCAAGCGCGTCGGTGCCGCCGCTGCCGGCGGTCTGGCCGGCCGGGCCGACGAATGTGTCGGTGCCGCGCCTGCCGCAGCCGCTGCGCGTGGCCGACAGCGTGGACAGCGCGGTAGCGGAGGACGCTGGCCCGCCGCCGTTCGATCAGGCGGCGCGCACGGCGCTGCAGACGGAAGCCGCCGCGCCGGTCCCCGCGCTCGAGGGGCCGCCGATCCCGCTGGCGCCGCCGGCCCGGATGAGCGACGCCGCGGCACGGCAACCGGGCGATACGGACGACGAGCGGCGGATCTCGCTGAATCTGCAGGGCGTCGGGCTCGCGGCGGCGTTCGACGCGATCGCGCGATTCACGGGGCTCAATATCGTCGTCGGCGAGCAGGTGCGCGGCACGGTCACGTTACGTCTGAACAATGTCCGCTGGCGCGACGCGTTCGACACGCTGCTCGACACGCACGGGCTGGCGATGTCCCGGCGCGGCAACGTGATCTGGGTCACGCCGGCCGCCGAGCTGGCCGCGCGCGAACGCGAGCGCTTCGACATGCATGCGCGGGCCGCCGATCTGGAGCCGCTCGCAAGCCGTACGTTCGTGCTGCACTATCCGCGCGCCCAGGACGTGCAGCGGCTGCTGGCCGGCGCGACCGGCCAGCGCCTGCTGTCGAAGCGCGGCGCGGCGGCGGCCGATCCCCGTACGAACCTGCTGTTCGTGACCGATCTCGCGCCGCGCATCGTGCAGATCGCGGGCCTGATCGACGCGATCGACCGGCCGTCGCGGCAGGTCCGGATCGAGGCCCGCATCGTCGAAGGCGAGCAGGGTTTCTCGCGCAACCTCGGCGCACGTGTCGCACTGCGTGCGCAGGGGCGGCCGTCGTCGGCCGAGGGCACGTCCTTCACGGCGGACGCGCGCAACGCGCTGGATCTCGCCGCGCGGCCGCTCGGCGGCTTCGATGCGGCGACCGCCGGCTTCACGCTGTTCGCCGCGCCGCTCAGCCGCGTACTCGACATCGAGTTGAGCGCGCTGGAAGCGCAAGGCCGGGGCCAGATCGTTTCGCGTCCGCGGGTGGTGACGGCCGACCGCGTGAAGGCCATCGTCGAGCAGGGCGCCGAGCTGCCGTACCAGGCGAAGGTCGGCAACGGCATGAGCGGCGTGCAGTTCCGCCGCGCGACGCTGAAGCTGGAGGTCGAGCCGCAGATTACGCCGGACGGGCGCGTGGTGCTCGATCTCGACGTGACGAAGGACAGCGTCGGCGAGCCGACCGCGGCCGGCCCCGCGATCCATACGAAGCACGTGCAGACGCGCGTCGAGGTCGAGAATGGCGGGACGGTCGCGATCGGCGGCATCTATGAACAACTGAGCCGGAACGATGTGACGCGGGTGCCGCTCTTGGGCAAAATACCGTTTCTGGGCGCGCTTTTCCGGCACCGCGCGCAGCGCGACCAACGCAACGAACTGGTCGTCTTCATCACGCCGACCGTCGTCGATGCGCGTTGCGGCGCACTCGGCGCGGGCGACGCGGATGCCGAGGAAACGGGGCCGGAAGCCGCCGGCGCAGGCTCGACAAGGCAGCCGCTTTGCCAGTAAGCTGCGCCACACACCAGCAAGATTGAAGCAGAGGAAGCCGTTGCAAGCGCGGGACCCACATGCAAACGTATTTTTCGTCGGCCTTATGGGAGCGGGTAAGACCACCGTGGGCCGTGCGGTCGCGCGTCGTCTCGACAGGACGTTCTTCGACTCCGACCACGAAATCGAGGCCCGTACGGGCGCGCGCATTCCGGTGATCTTCGAGCTGGAGGGCGAGGCCGGCTTTCGCGATCGCGAAACGCAGGTGATCGCCGAGCTCGCGCAGCGCGAGAACATCGTGCTCGCGACCGGCGGCGGCGCGGTGCTGCGCCCGGAAAACCGCAACAGCCTGAAAACCAACGGCATCGTCGTCTACCTGCGCGCCAACCCGCACGATCTATGGCTGCGCACGCGCAAGGACAAGAATCGCCCGCTGTTGCAGACCGAAGATCCGAAGGGGCGTCTCGAAGCGCTGTACGAAGTGCGTGACCCGCTGTACCGCGAATGCGCGGATTTCGTCATCGAGACCGGCCGTCCGTCGGTCAACGGTCTCGTCAACATGGTGTTGATGCAACTCGAACTGGCCGGCGTCATCGCCAAGCCGCTACAAGCATGATTACTGTCAACGTCGATCTGGGCGACCGCGCCTACCCGATTCATATTGGCGCCGGCCTGATCGGCCGCACCGAGCTGTTCTCGCCCCACATCAAGGGTTCGTCGGTCACGATCGTCACGAACACGACGGTCGATCCGCTCTACGGCGACGCGCTGCGCGCGGCGCTCGCGCCGCTCGGCAAGCGCGTGTCGACGGTCGTGCTGCCGGACGGCGAGGCATACAAGAACTGGGAAACGCTGAACCTGATCTTCGACGGCCTGCTGACGGATCACGCCGATCGCAAGACGACGCTCGTCGCGCTCGGCGGCGGCGTGGTCGGCGACATGACCGGCTTTGCCGCCGCGTGCTACATGCGCGGCGTGCCGTTCATCCAGGTGCCGACGACGCTGCTGTCGCAGGTCGATTCGTCGGTCGGCGGCAAGACGGGCATCAACCACCCGCTCGGCAAGAACATGATCGGCGCGTTCTACCAACCGCAGGCCGTGATCGCGGACATCGGCGCGCTCACGACGCTGCCCGATCGCGAGCTGGCGGCCGGCGTGGCCGAGATCATCAAGACCGGCGCGATCGCCGATGCGGCATTCTTCGACTGGATCGAGGCGAACGTCGATGCGCTGAATCGTCGCGAGCCCGCCGCGCTCGCGCATGCGGTGAAGCGTTCGTGCGAGATCAAGGCGAGCGTCGTCGCGGCCGACGAGCGCGAAGGCGGCCTGCGCGCGATCCTGAACTTCGGCCACACGTTCGGCCATGCGATCGAGGCCGGGCTAGGCTACGGCGAATGGCTGCACGGCGAGGCGGTCGGCTGCGGAATGGTGATGGCGGGCGACCTGTCGGTGCGGCTCGGCCTGCTCGACGAAGCGTCGCGGCAGCGCCTCGATGCGGTGATCGCGGCCGCGCATCTGCCGACCCGCGGGCCGGCGTTCGGCGATGCGCGCTACATCGACCTGATGCGCGTCGACAAGAAGGCTGAGGCCGGCGCGATCAAGTTCATCCTGCTGAAGCGATTCGGCGATACGCTGATCGCGCAGGCGCCGGACGAAGCGGTATTCGCTACACTGGCGCAAACGACCGGCTAACGGCGCCCGGATCCGCCGGCGCCCCTGACATGGAGGAGACGTGAGCGAGACATCCAGCAGCACACTGCCTGAAGCCAGCCGCGCATCCGCTGCGCCGGTGGCCGAGCCGCCGACGCTGGCGGCGCTGGAAGCCCATCTCGCTCCGTATGCCGCGCACGCGTCGCAGTCACGCGGCCGCCGCCATCCGGAAACCCCGCCGGCGGCGCGCACCGAATTCCAGCGCGATCGCGACCGCATCGTCCATTCGACCGCGTTTCGCCGGCTCGAATACAAGACGCAGGTCTTCGTCAATCACGAAGGCGACCTGTTCCGCACGCGCCTCACGCACAGCCTCGAAGTCGCGCAGATCGCGCGCTCGGTCGCGCGCAACCTGCGACTGAACGAGGATCTCGTCGAAGCGATCTCGCTCGCGCACGATCTCGGCCATACGCCGTTCGGCCATGCCGGGCAGGACGCGCTGAATGCGTGCATGCGCGAGCACGGCGGCTTCGAGCACAACCTGCAGAGCCTTGCGGTGGTCGACGAGCTCGAGGAGCACTACGGCGCGTTCAACGGGTTGAACCTGTGCTTCGAGACGCGCGAAGGCATCCTGAAACACTGCTCGCGCGAGAATGCACGCAAGCTCGGCGCGCTCGGCGAGCGGTTCCTGCAGGGCCGCCAGCCGTCGCTCGAGGCGCAGCTCGCGAACATCGCCGACGAGATCGCCTACAACAACCACGACGTCGACGACGGCCTGCGTTCCGGCCTGATCACGATCGAGCAGCTCGCGGAAGTCGAGCTGTGGCAGCGTCACTACGACGCGGCGCTCGCCGAATTCCCGCACCTCGAAGGCCGCCGTCTCGTGCACGAGACGGTGCGCCGCATCATCAACACGCTTATCGTCGACCTGATCGACGAAACCACGCGCAATCTCGTGCGCGTCGCGCCCGCGTCGCTCGACGACGTGCGCGACGCGCCGCCGCTCGTGTCGCACAGCCCCGAGGTCGCCGCGCAGGCAGCGGCCCTCAAGCGCTTCCTCTTCAAGAACCTGTATCGCCACTACAAGGTGATGCGCATGGCGAGCAAGGCGCAACGCGTCGTCACGGGGCTGTTCGACGCGTTCATCGACGATCCGCGCCTGCTGCCGCCGCCGTACCAGTCCGACGACGCGGCGCAGCAGCCGCGTCTCGTCGCGCACTACATCGCCGGCATGACCGACCGCTTCGCGCTGAAGGAATATCAGCGCCTGTTCGTCATCAGCGACAACTGACTGTCACAAACGATCACTAGACTTCGCCGGTTCAATGGCGACGGGAAGGTTGCACACGCTGTTGGTAACGTTTTCATAGGAGAGGTCGATGAAGAAGAAGCCTGCGGGGACACTGGTTCGTTCGATCGCGCTCGGCGGCGCGCTGATGTTCGGGGTGCAGCACGTGGCGCTCGCCGCGACGGAAATTCAGTTCTGGCATGCGATGGAGGCCGCGCTCGGCGAGCGGGTCAACGCGATCGCCGACCAGTTCAACGCGTCGCAAAGCGACTACAAGATCGTGCCGGTCTTCAAGGGCACCTACGACCAGGCGCTCGCGGCCGGCATCGCGGCCTATCGCAGCGGCAACGCGCCGGCGATCCTGCAGGTCTATGAAGTCGGCACGGCGACGATGATGCAGGCGAAGAAGGCGGTCGTGCCCGTCTACGACGTGTTCAAGCAGGCCGGCGTGACGCTCGACGAGAAGGCGTTCGTGCCGACCATCGCGAGCTACTACAGCGACGCGAAGACGGGCCACCTCGTGTCGATGCCGTTCAACAGCTCGACGCCGGTGCTGTACTACAACAAGGACGCGTTCAAGAAGGCCGGCCTCGATCCGAACCAGCCGCCGAAGACGTGGGCCGACGTGAAGGCCGATGCCGAGAAGCTGCGCAAGTCGGGGATGGCGTGCGGCTTCACGACCGGCTGGCAGGGCTGGATCCAGCTCGAAAACTACAGCGCATGGCACGGGCTGCCGTTCGCGAGCCGCAACAACGGCTTCGACGGCACCGACGCCGTGCTCGAGTTCAACAAGCCGCAGCAGATCGAACATGTCGCCTTCCTGCAGCAGATGGCGAAGGACGGCACGTTCACGTACGCGGGCCGCAAGGATGAAGCGTCGGCGAAGTTCTACAGCGGCGACTGCGGGATCCTGACGACGTCGTCGGGCGCGCTCGCGAACGTGCAGAAGTTCGCGAAGTTCAGCTACGGCACGGGCATGATGCCGTACGACGCGAACGTGAAGGGCGCGCCGCAGAACGCGATCATCGGCGGCGCGAGCCTGTGGGTGCTGGCCGGCAAGGATCCGGCGACCTACAAGGGCGTCGCGAAATTCCTCTCTTACCTGGCGTCGCCCGCGGTCGCCGCGAAGTGGCACCAGGACACGGGCTACCTGCCGGTCACGACCGCCGCGTACGACCTGACGCGTCAGCAGGGCTTCTACGCGAAGAACCCGAGCGCCGAAACCGCGATCAAGCAGATGCTGAACAAGCCGCCGCTGCCGTACACGAAGGGGCTGCGGCTGGGCAACATGCCGCAGATCCGCACGGTCGTCGACGAGGAGTTCGAACAGGTCTGGGCGCAGAAGAAGTCGCCGAAGGACGCGCTCGATTCGGCCGCGTCGCGCGGCGACGAACTGCTGCGCCGCTTCGAGAAGTCGGGCGGCTGAGCACGCATCGCGTCGTGCCGCCGGCGGCGCCGCGCGCGAGCGCGTGCCGTCCGGCGGCGCGGTTTCCCTTCCGTTTCGCCTGACCGGATATCCGCGATGCAATCCCGTTCCCGTTTCGGTACGAGCCCGGTGCCGTACCTGCTGATCGCGCCGCAGCTCGCGATCACCGCCGTGTTCTTCCTGTGGCCGGCCGGCGTCGCGCTGTGGCAGTCCACGCAGATGCAGGACGCGTTCGGCACGTCGAGCGAATTCGTCGGCTTCGCGAATTTCACGCACCTGTTCGCCGATCCGCTGTATCTCGATTCGTTCCGCACGACGCTTGTGTTCAGTTCGCTCGTCACCGTGAGCGGGCTCGTCGTGTCGCTGTTGCTGGCCGCATGCGCCGACCGCGTGATCCGCGGCGCGCGCGTGTACCGCACGCTGCTGATCTGGCCGTACGCGGTCGCGCCGACGATCGCGGCCGTGCTGTGGGCGTTCCTGTTCAACCCGAGCATCGGCCTGATCACGTATGCGCTCGCGAAGGGCGGCATCGTGTGGAACCACGCGCTGAACGGCGGCCAGGCGATGTTCCTCGTCGTGCTGGCGTCGGTGTGGAAGCAGGTGAGCTACAACTTCCTGTTCTTCTACGCGGGGCTGCAGGCGATTCCGCGCTCGCTGATCGAGGCGGCCGCGATCGACGGCGCGGGGCCGGTGCGGCGCTTCTTCAACATCGTGCTGCCGCTGCTGTCGCCGACGAGTTTCTTCCTGCTGGTCGTGAACCTCGTCTACGCGTTCTTCGACACGTTCCCGGTGATCGACGCGGCCACCGGCGGCGGCCCGGCGCAGAGCACCAAGACGCTGATCTACAAGATCTTCGCGGAGGGCTTCCAGGGGCTCGACATCGGCAGTTCGGGCGCGCAGTCGGTCGTGCTGATGATCATCGTCGTGGGGCTCACAGTGATCCAGTTCCGCTTCGTCGAGCGCAGGGTGCAATACGCATGATCGAAAATCGCAAGGGCTTCGACCTGTTCTGCCACGCGGTGCTGATCGCGGGTGTCGTGCTGATCGTGTTTCCCGTCTACGTCGCGTTCTGCGCGGCGACGATGAACGCGCAGGAAGTGTTCACGGTGCCGCTGTCGCTCGTGCCGAGCACGCACCTGTTCGAGAACGTCGCGTACATCTGGGGGCACGGCAGCGGCGGCACGACGGCGCCGTTCGGCCGGCTGCTCGTGAACAGCTTCGCGATGGCGCTCGGGATCGCGGTCGGCAAGATCGCGGTGTCGATCCTGTCCGCGTACGCGATCGTCTATTTCCGCTTCCCGTTCCGCAATACGGCGTTCTGGCTGATCTTCGTCACGCTGATGCTGCCGGTGGAAGTGCGGATCTTTCCGACCGTGCAGGTCGTGTCGACGCTGCACCTGACGAACACCTACGCGGGGCTCTCGCTGCCGCTGATCGCATCGGCGACCGCGACGTTCCTGTTCCGCCAGTTCTTCATGACGCTGCCCGACGAGCTGATGGACGCGGCGCGCATCGACGGCGCGGGGCCGCTGCGCTTCTTCTGGGACGTCGTGCTGCCGCTGTCGAAGACGAGCATCGCCGCGCTGTTCGTGATCACGTTCATCTACGGCTGGAACCAGTATCTGTGGCCGATCCTGATCACGACGGAAGCGTCGCTGTCGACTGCGGTGGTGGGCATCAAGACGATGATCGCGAGCGGCGACGCCGCGACCGAATGGCAATACGTGATGGCGGCGACGCTGCTGGCGATGATCCCGCCGCTCGTCGTCGTGCTGGCGATGCAGCGCTGGTTCGTGCGCGGCCTCGTCGATTCCGAGAAATGAATGACCGACGGTAACCGGGAGAAGGACCAGGTATGGCTGCGCTGAGCTTGAAGGGCGTCAGGAAATCCTACGACGGCAAGCAGCACGTGCTGCATGGCATCGACGTGGAGATCGCCGACGGTGAATTCATCGTGTTGGTCGGCCCGTCGGGCTGCGGCAAGTCGACGTTGCTGCGGATGATCGCGGGGCTCGAGAGCGTGACGGACGGCGAGATCGCGATCGGCGACCGGGTCGTCAACACGCTGGAGCCGAAGGACCGCGACATCGCGATGGTGTTCCAGAACTATGCGCTGTACCCGCACATGACGGTCGCGCAGAACATGGGCTACGGGCTGAAGATCCGCGGGATCGAGCGCGCGACGATCGATGCGCGGGTGGCCGCGGCCGCGAAGATCCTCGAGCTCGAGCCGCTGCTCGCGCGGCGGCCGCGCGAACTGTCGGGCGGCCAGCGGCAGCGCGTGGCGATGGGGCGCGCGATCGTCCGCGAGCCGTCGGTGTTCCTGTTCGACGAGCCGTTGTCGAACCTCGACGCGAAATTGCGCGTGCAGATGCGGCTCGAGATCCAGCGGCTGCATGCGCGGCTCGCGACGACGAGCGTGTACGTGACGCACGACCAGATCGAGGCGATGACGCTCGCGCAGCGCGTGATCGTGATGAACCGCGGCTACGCGGAGCAGATCGGCGCGCCGGTCGACGTGTACGAGAAGCCGGCGACGGTGTTCGTCGCGGGCTTCATCGGCTCGCCGGCGATGAACCTGATGCACGGCCGGCTGTCGGACGACGGCGCGACGTTTACGGTTGCGGGCGGCGGCCCCGCGCTGCCGGTCGCCGGCGCGCCCGGCATCGGCACGGAGATCGCCACCGGGCGCGACTGGGTGCTCGGCGTGCGTCCCGAACACATGACGCCGCAGCCGGGCGTCGCGCAGGCGACGCTGCCGGTCGACTCGTGCGAACTGCTCGGCGCGGACAATCTCGCGCACGGCCGTTGGGGCAATCACGATGTCGCGGTGCGCCTGCCGCACGCGGATCGTCCCGCGCGCGGCACGGCGCTCGCGGCTGCGCTGCCTGCGCACCGGCTGCATTTCTTCGATCCCGAGACCGGCAAGCGTGCCGGCTGAACCTGCTGCACCTGCCGAGAGACCGACGATGACATCCCGTACCGACTGGCCCTATCCGCGCGTCGTCGCCCATCGCGGCGGCGGCACGCTCGCGCCGGAGAACACGCTCGCCGCACTCGACGAGGGTGCGCGCCGCGGCCACCGGATGGTCGAGTTCGATGCGAAGCTGTCGGCCGACGACGTGACGTTCCTGCTGCACGACGACACGGTCGATCGCACGTCGAATGGCCACGGCGCGGCGGCGGGCATGCGTTATGCGGCGCTGGCCGCGCTCGACGCGGGCGCGTGGCGCGATGCCCGCTTCGCGGGCGAACGGATGCCGACGCTGGAGGCGGCCGCGGCGCGCTGCATCGCGCACGGGCTGGCCGCGAACGTCGAGATCAAGCCGTGCCCGGGGCGCGAACGCGAAACCGGGCAGCGTGTGGCGGCCGACGCGGCCGCGTACTGGCGCGATGCCGCGGTGGCGCCGCTGCTGTCGTCATTCTCGTTCGACGCATTGCAGCAGGCGCGCGCGACCGTGCCGGGCCTGCCGCGCGGGATGCTCTACGAAGTCGTGCCGGACGACTGGCAGGCGCAGGTGATCGATGCGCTCGGCTGCGTATCGTTGCATGCAGACCACAGTCGGCTCGACGAACCGCTCGTGCGCGCGATCAAGGCCGCCGGGCTGCGCATCCTGGTTTACACGGTGAACGACCTCGAACGGGCGCGCGAACTCGCGCGTTGGGGCGTCGATGCCATCTGCACGGACCGCATCGACCTGATTGCGCCCGACGCGCTGGACGACATCGACGCCGTCTGATGGCCGCAGCCACGGCTTGCGCCGCGGCGGCGCTGGCGAAACCGTTGCGCGAAACGTGCCTGACGCGAAAAAACGACGCCCCGACGGGATTCCCGCCGGGGCGTTTTGCATCGTGGAGACGTTACGTCAGGAAAAATCCGCTACAAATTGCAGCAGGATTAACCATTCCCCAAATATTCGACTACGCTTAGAAGCGGTAGCCGACGTTCAGGTACGTGACGATCGGGTTCAGCGAGATCCTCGCCTTCGACGTTTCGGTCAGGGTACCGACCGGCGTCCGGCGGGCCGTCGTGAAGGTCGCGGTCACCTTGACCGGGATGTACGAGAGCGACAGCCCCGCGAACCAGTGTTTGGTGAAGTTGTACGTGAAGCCGGCGTTGAAGACGGGCGCCCACTGGTTGCTGGTCGTCGCGCTGGTCGGGCCGCCGAGCACGCCGTTCTCGAAGCTGCTGTTCGTGATCTTCGCGCCGGTGAACCAGACGTACGTCGCGCCGACGCCGACATACGGACGGAACTTCGCATTGGCGTCGTTGAAGTGGTAGCGCAGCAACACGGCGGGGCTCCACTGGTACGCACGGCCGAGTACGCCGAATCTTTCGAACTGACCCTTGCCGGTAATGTCGAACTTCGGCGGTATCCCCATCACGAGCTCGGTGGAGATATGGTCGGTGACGAAGTAGCCCGCCGCGAGGCCCAGCGTGTCGGCGTCGTTGATGCCAGCGCCGGTGTTGGGAATGGATTGGTTGATGGGCGTGCCGCCCACGCGGTAGACGAACAGCGGGTCGCTGCTGTCCTGCGGCGAAAGGTGCAGCCAGCCGGTGCTGACGTAGAAATCACCTGCGGATTGTGCGTGTGCCGTACCGCCCGCGAATGCGAATGCGAGCGCTGCGGCCCCCGTCATGGCCAGTTTTCGTTTCATTGTGTCTCCTCCGATCAAAGGCGTGCTCATTATGACGACTGCGTTTAAAACCAAACAAGCTCGTAAGTTAGAGTTTTCTCCCTAGGATTCGCACGACCGTACGCTTACGCGCGCCGCTGGGGCAGGCATTCTACGCAGGTGCGCAATTTCGGACCTCCGGGTATTTCCTAACGCGTTCAAACGGACATTCAGCATGGCACGGTTAGCACGACTCTACGTTCCCGACCAGCCGCAGCACGTGATACTGCGCGGCCTGGATCAGCAACCCGCGTTCGTCGACGACCAGGACTACGAACTCTTCATCGATTGCCTGAAGGCCGCCGCACGCGATCACCACCTGTCGGTGCATGCCTACGTGCTGCTGCCGCGCCAGGTGCAACTGCTCGTGACGCCGAGCGACGAGGCCAGCCTGCCGAAGGCGATGCAGGCCGTCGGCCGTCGCTACGTCGCGCATTTCAACCGGCGCTATTCGCGGCGCGGCACGCTGTGGGAAGGCCGCTATCGGGCGACGGTGATCGAAGGCGAGCGCTATTTCCTGCTCGCGAGCCGCGTGGTCGAGATGAGCCCGGTGCGCTCGCAGCTCGTCGCGACGCCCGAGGCCTATCGCTGGTCGAGCTACCGGCATCACGTCGGGCTCACCGTCGACAGCCTGATCACCGACCATCCGCTCTACTGGGCGCTCGGCAACACGCCGTTCGACCGCCAGCGCGCGTACAAGGAGCTGTGCGAGCAGCCGCTCGACGAGCGGCAGGCCGACCAGCTGCAGCAGGCGACGCTGAAGGGCTGGGTGCTCGGCGGCGAGAATTACCGCGAGTGGGCGGCGCGCACCGCGAACCGGCGCGTGTCGCCGTTGCCGCGCGGACGCCCCAGAAAGGTGCGCGAGAACACGCCGCCGATCCAGCAGTAACCCCGGAAAGGCAGGCTGGAAGCGGCGCAGCGGGCGCCGCTTCTTTTTGCACCAAATCGATACGTCCCTAATAAAAAGGCACCACATCAAGGCACTCATTTAATTGGGGTTCGATCAAGCGGTTTTTGTTGCTATTCCCTTGATTCGTCGCGTATATTCCGAATTCCGGTGGCCCGGGCGAAGCCTGCCCAACCACCGTCGGCCGCGCCGTCTCCCGCCGGGAGCGGGATCGATGGCAACAAGAAAACGGTTCAACGGCCTCCAGGCCCCCTTTACGACGGTGTCCCCATGAACGACCACCAGCAGCCGCTCGCCGCGGTGCCCGCCGCACAAGGTCTGTACGACCCGCAAAACGAACACGACGCCTGCGGCGTCGGCTTCGTCGCTCACATCAAGGGCAAGAAGAGTCACGAGATCATTCAGCAGGGTCTGAAGATCCTCGAGAACCTCGATCACCGCGGCGCGGTCGGCGCCGATCCGCTGATGGGCGACGGCGCGGGCATCCTGATCCAGATTCCGGACGCGTTCTATCGCGAGGAAATGGCGAAGCAGGGCGTGGACCTGCCGCCGGCCGGCGAATACGGGGTGGGGATGATCTTCCTGCCGAAGGAAAACGCATCGCGTCTCGCGTGCGAGCAGGAGCTCGAGCGTACGGTGAAGGCCGAAGGCCAGGTCGTGCTCGGCTGGCGCGACGTGCCGGTCGACCATGCGATGCCGATCTCGCCGACGGTGAAGGCGAGCGAGCCGCTGATCCGCCAGATCTTCATCGGCCGCGGCAAGGACATCATGGTGACGGACGCGCTCGAGCGGAAGCTGTACGTGATCCGCAAGACGGCGAGCCACCGCATCCAGGCGCTGAAGCTCAAGCACGGCAAGGAATACTTCGTGCCGTCGATGTCGGCGCGCACGGTCGTCTACAAGGGGCTGCTGCTGGCCGGCCAGGTCGGCGTGTACTACCGCGACCTGCAGGACCCGCGCGTCGTGTCGGCGCTCGCGCTCGTGCACCAGCGCTTCTCGACCAACACGTTCCCGGCGTGGGAGCTGGCTCACCCGTACCGGATGATCGCGCACAACGGCGAGATCAACACCGTGAAGGGCAACGTGAACTGGCTGAACGCGCGTACCGGCGCGATCGCGTCGCACGTGCTCGCCGACGATCTGCCGAAGCTGTGGCCGCTGATCTACCCGGGCCAGTCGGATACCGCATCGTTCGACAACTGTCTCGAACTGCTGGTGATGGCCGGCTACCCGCTCGTGCACGCGGTGATGATGATGATCCCGGAAGCGTGGGAACAGCACACGCTGATGGACGAGAACCGCCGCGCGTTCTACGAATACCACGCCGCGATGATGGAGCCGTGGGACGGCCCGGCCGCGATCGCGTTCACCGACGGCCGCCAGATCGGCGCGACGCTCGACCGTAACGGCCTGCGCCCGGCGCGCTACATCGTGACCGACGACGACCTCGTCATCATGGCGTCGGAAGCCGGCACGCTGCCGATCCCCGAATCGAAGATCGTCAAGAAGTGGCGCCTGCAGCCGGGCAAGATGTTCCTGATCGACATGGAACACGGCCGCATCATCGACGACAAGGAACTGAAGGACAACCTCGCGAACGCGAAGCCGTACAAGAGCTGGATCGACGCGGTGCGCATCAAGCTCGACGAGATCGAGCCGAAGGCCGAGGAAGTCGCGGCCGGCCGCACGCAGGGCGCCGCGCTGCTCGACCGCCAGCAGGCGTTCGGCTATACGCAGGAAGACCTGAAGTTCCTGATGGCGCCGATGGCGCAGCAGGGCGAGGAAGCCGTCGGTTCGATGGGCAACGACTCGCCGCTCGCGGTGATGTCGAACAAGAACAAGACGCTCTATCACTACTTCAAGCAGCTGTTCGCGCAGGTCACGAACCCGCCGATCGACCCGATCCGCGAAAACATGGTCATGTCGCTCGTGTCGTTCATCGGCCCGAAGCCGAACCTGCTCGACACGAACAACATCAACCCGCCGATGCGTCTCGAAGTGTCGCAGCCGGTGCTCGACTTCAAGGACATCGCGAAGATCCGCGCGATCGACCAGTACACGGGCGGCAAGTTCAGCGCATACGAGCTGAACATCTGCTACCCGGTCGCATGGGGCAAGGAAGGCATCGAGGCGCGCCTCGCGTCGCTGTGCGCGGAAGCCGTCGACGCGGTCAAGTCGGGCTACAACATGCTGATCGTGTCGGACCGCAAGACGGACGCCGAGCACGTCGCGATTCCGGCGCTGCTCGCCACGTCGGCGATCCACACGCACCTCGTCCAGCAAGGGCTGCGCACGAGCACGGGCCTCGTCGTCGAGACCGGCTCCGCGCGTGAAACGCACCACTTCGCGCTGCTCGCGGGCTACGGCGCGGAAGCCGTGCACCCGTACCTCGCGATGGAAACGCTCGCGAAGATGGCCGAAGGCCTGCCGGGCGACCTGTCGCCGGAGAAGGCCGTCTACAACTTCACGAAGGCGGTCGGCAAGGGCCTGCAGAAGGTGATGTCGAAGATGGGCATCTCGACGTACATGTCGTACACGGGCGCGCAGATCTTCGAAGCGCTCGGCCTGTCGAGCGACCTCGTCGAGAAGTACTTCAAGGGCACGGCGTCGAAGGTCGGCGGCATCGGCCTGTTCGAAGTCGCGGAAGAGGCGATCCGCCTGCACCGCGATGCGTTCGGCGACAGCCCGGTCCTGCGCGACATGCTCGACGCGGGCGGCGAGTACGCGTACCGCGTGCGCGGCGAAGACCACATGTGGACGCCGGATTCGATCGCGAAGCTGCAGCACGCGACGCGCAGCAACTCGTACCAGACGTACAAGGAATACGCGCACCTGATCAACGACCAGACCAAGCGTCACATGACGTTCCGCGGCCTGTTCGAATTCAAGGTCGAGCCGACCAGGGCGATCCCGATCGACGACGTCGAGCCGGCGAAGGAGATCGTCAAGCGCTTCGCGACCGGCGCGATGTCGCTCGGCTCGATCAGCACCGAAGCGCACGCGACGCTCGCGGTCGCGATGAACCGGATCGGCGGCAAGTCGAACACCGGCGAAGGCGGCGAGGACCAGAAGCGCTATCGCAACGAACTGCGCGGCATTCCGATCAAGGCGGGCGAGACGCTGAAGTCGGTGATCGGCGACGAGATCGTCAGCGACATTCCGCTGAAGGACGGCGATTCGCTGCGCTCGAAGATCAAGCAGGTCGCGTCGGGCCGCTTCGGCGTCACCGCCGAGTACCTCGCATCGGCCGACCAGATCCAGATCAAGATGGCGCAGGGCGCGAAGCCGGGCGAAGGCGGCCAGCTGCCGGGCCACAAGGTGTCGGAATACATCGGCAAGCTGCGTTACTCGGTGCCGGGCGTCGGCCTGATCTCGCCGCCGCCGCACCACGACATCTACTCGATCGAGGATCTGGCGCAGCTGATCCACGACCTGAAGAACGTGAACCCGAGCGCGAGCATCTCCGTGAAGCTCGTGTCGGAAGTGGGCGTGGGCACGGTCGCGGCCGGTGTCGCGAAGGCGAAGGCCGATCACGTCGTGATCGCCGGCCATGACGGCGGCACGGGCGCGTCGCCGCTGTCGTCGGTCAAGCATGCGGGCACGCCGTGGGAGCTCGGCCTGGCCGAAACGCAGCAGACGCTGGTGCTGAACCGCCTGCGCGGCCGCATCCGCGTGCAGGCCGACGGCCAGATGAAGACCGGCCGCGACGTCGTGATCGGCGCGCTGCTCGGCGCGGACGAATTCGGCTTCGCGACGGCGCCGCTCGTCGTCGAAGGCTGCATCATGATGCGCAAATGCCACCTGAACACGTGCCCGGTCGGCGTCGCGACGCAGGATCCGGTGCTGCGCGCGAAGTTCAAGGGCCAGCCCGAGCACGTCGTGAACTACTTCTTCTTCGTCGCAGAGGAAGTGCGCGAGATCATGGCGCAGCTCGGCATCGCGAAGTTCGACGACCTGATCGGTCGCGCCGACCTGCTCGACACCCGCAAGGGCATCGAGCACTGGAAGGCGAAGGGCCTCGACTTCTCGCGCGTGTTCTACCAGCCGGAAGAGTGCGAGGACGTCGCGCCGCGTCACGTCGACGTGCAGGATCACGGCCTCGAGCGCGCGCTTGACCACGTGCTGATCGAGAAGGCGAAGGCCGCGATCGAGAACGGCGAGCACGTGTCGTTCATCCAGCCGGTGCGCAACGTGAACCGGACGGTCGGCGCGATGCTGTCGGGCGTGATCGCGAAGAAGCACGGCCACGACGGCCTGGCCGACGACGCGGTGCACATCCAGCTGAAGGGCACGGCCGGCCAGAGCTTCGGCGCGTTCCTCGCGAAGGGCGTGACGCTCGACCTCGTCGGCGACGGCAACGACTACGTCGGCAAGGGCCTGTCGGGCGGCCGGATCATCATCCGCCCGACCAACGACTTCCGCGGCAAGTCCGAGGAAAACATCATCTGCGGCAACACGGTGATGTACGGCGCGATCGAAGGCGAAGCCTTCTTCCGCGGCGTGGCGGGCGAGCGCTTCTGCGTGCGCAACTCGGGCGCGACGGCGGTCGTCGAAGGCACGGGCGACCACGGTTGCGAATACATGACGGGCGGCACGGTCGTCGTGCTCGGCGAGACCGGGCGCAACTTCGCGGCCGGCATGTCGGGCGGCCTCGCGTACATCTACGATCCGGAAGGTACGTTCGCGGCCAAGTGCAACAAGTCGATGGTCGCGCTCGAGCCGGTGCTGCAGCAGGCCGAACAGGAGCGCACGGTCGACCGCGCGCTCTGGCACGAAGGCACGACGGACGAAGCGCTGCTCAAGGGGCTCGTCGAGCGTCATTTCCAGTTCACGGGTTCGCCGCGCGCGAAGTCGCTGCTGGAAAACTGGGACGCGGCGCGCCGCCAGTTCGTGAAGGTGTTCCCGCACGAATACAAGCGCGCGCTGGGCGAGATCGGTGCGAAGAAGGCGGCGAAGGAAGTGCTGGCCGCCTGAGCGACGAACGACATAGCGAATGCCGCGCGCGCCTCACGGCCGCGCGCGGCTCCCCCACCCGATACATCGAACAGAAGAGCACCTTATGGGCAAGGCAACCGGTTTTCTGGAGTTCGAACGCCGCCACGAGGCGTACGAAGCACCGCTCACGCGCGTGAAGCACTACAAGGAATTCGTCGCGGCGCTGACCGACGCGGACGCGAAGGTCCAGGGCGCGCGCTGCATGGATTGCGGCATCCCGTTCTGCAACAACGGCTGCCCGGTCAACAACATCATCCCGGACTTCAACGATCTCGTTTACCGCCAGGACTGGCAGCAGGCGATCGAAGTCCTCCACTCGACCAACAACTTCCCCGAGTTCACGGGCCGCATCTGCCCGGCGCCGTGCGAGGCGGCGTGCACGCTCGGGATCAACGACGACCCGGTCGGCATCAAGTCGATCGAGCACGCGATCATCGACAAGGCTTGGGGCGAAGGCTGGGTGAAGCCGCTGCCGGCCGAGCACAAGACCGGCAAGAAGGTCGCGGTCGTCGGTTCGGGCCCCGCGGGCCTCGCCGCCGCGCAGCAACTCGCGCGCGCGGGCCACGACGTGACGGTGTTCGAGAAGAACGACCGTATCGGCGGCCTGCTGCGTTACGGGATTCCCGATTTCAAGCTCGAGAAGTGGCTGATCGATCGCCGCATGCGCCAGATGGAAGCGGAAGGCGTGACGTTCCGCACCAGCGTGTTCATCGGCAAGGAGCCGCTGCCCGAGTCGATCGGCAGCCTCGCGAAGGAAACCATTTCGCCGGACACGCTGAAGGAAGAGTTTGACGCGGTCGTGATCGCCGGCGGTTCGGAAACGCCGCGCGACCTGCCGGTGCCGGGCCGCGAACTCGCGGGCGTCCATTTCGCGATGGACTTCCTGCCGCAGCAGAACCGCGTGAACGCGGGCGACAAGCTCGTCGACCAGCTGCTCGCGAAGGGCAAGCACGTGATCGTGATCGGTGGCGGCGATACGGGTTCGGACTGCGTCGGCACGTCGAATCGCCACGGCGCGAAGCAGGTCACGCAGTTCGAGCTGCTGCCGCAGCCGCCGGAAGAGGAAAACAAGCCGCTCGTGTGGCCATACTGGCCGATCAAGCTGCGCACGTCGTCGTCGCACGAGGAAGGCTGCGAGCGTGACTGGGCGGTCGCGACGAAGCGTCTCGAAGGCAAGAACGGCAAGGTCGAGAAGCTGATCGCGGTGCGCGTCGAGTGGAAGGACGGCAAGATGCAGGAAGTGCCGGGTTCCGAGTTCGAGATGAAGGCCGATCTCGTGCTGCTCGCGATGGGCTTCACGCAACCGGCCGCGCCGGTGCTCGACGCGTTCGGCGTCGCGAAGGACGCGCGCGGCAATGCGCGCGCGGCGACCGAAGGCGATCGTTCGTACTACACGTCGGTCGACAAGGTGTTCGCGGCAGGTGACATGCGTCGCGGCCAGTCGCTCGTGGTGTGGGCGATCCGCGAAGGCCGCCAGTGCGCGCGCTCGGTCGATGCATACCTGATGGGGCATTCGGAACTGCCGCGCTGAGCTGAATCGCGCGAGCGGGTTTCGATGAACGCCGGGCGTCCGAGAGGACGCCCGGCTTTTTTATTTCCGAAGCCCGTGGGTGATCGGGAGCTTGCCCGGTTTGATCGACTGGCTGAATCGCCGATCTCCCCATCGCCCGCAAGTTTCGGCATGGCTATCCCGACGCCGCCCCTTATTTTCGCGAAACGTCGTCTAATCTGATGACATTCGGGCTCGATTTTTCGTCATCTCAATTCCTTTCGTTTTGTAATAATCCTTGAGAACTGTCATATCATGTCGCCCTTCCGGTCGCATCCTCGCGGCCGCTGCACATGACTGACCCTATTTACAAGGATTCTGGATGGAAGCATTCGTGCAAGGGCTCATCGAAGCCGTCAACGGCGTGCTGTGGAACTACGTGCTGATCGCGCTGCTGCTCGGCGTGGGCGCATGGTTCACGTTGCGGTTCCGGATGATCCAGCTGAAGGCGCTGTTCCTCAGCATGAAGCTGGTCGGCAGCAAGGGCGAGCCGGGCAGCATCTCGTCGTTCCAGGCGTTCGCGACCGGGCTGGCGAGCCGCGTCGGCACCGGCAACATCGCCGGCGTCGCGGTCGCGCTGACGGTCGGCGGGCCAGGCGCGATCTTCTGGATGTGGATGACCGCGCTCGTCGGGATGTCGTCCGCGTTCGTCGAGGCGACGCTCGCGCAGATCTTCAAGGTGTCGCACCCGGACGGCAGCTATCGCGGCGGCCCCGCGTACTACATCCAGACGGGCCTGCGCTCGCGCGGCTTCGGCGTGCTGTTCTCGCTGTCGCTGATCCTCGCGTTCGGCTTCGTGTTCAACGCGGTGCAGGCGAATGCGATCGCCGATGCGTTTCATACGTCGTTCGGCTGGAGCCGCGAGACGGTCGGCCTTGGCCTCGTGCTGCTTTCCGCCCCGATCATCTTCGGCGGGATTCGCCGCATCGCGACGGTCGCGCAGGTGATCGTGCCGCTGATGGCGATCGGCTACCTCGCGCTGGCCGTCTATGCGGTCGCGACGCATCTCGCGCTGGTGCCGGGCGTGATCGCGCTGATTGTGAAGAGCGCGTTCGGCCTCGAACAGGCGGCCGGCGGCCTGACCGGCTATGCGGTCAGCCAGGCGATCGCGATCGGCGTGAAGCGCGGACTGTTCTCGAACGAGGCGGGGATGGGCAGCGCGCCGAACGCGGCCGCGACCGCGAGCACGCGCCATCCGGTCACGCAAGGGTTGATCCAGATGCTCGGCGTGTTCGTCGACACGATCGTGATCTGCAGCGCGACCGCGTTCGTGATCCTGCTGTCGGGCCAGTACGAGCTCGGCACCGGGATGGAAGGCGCGGCGCTCACGCAGCGCGCGATCTCGAGCCACGTCGGCGACTGGGGCGGCATCTACATGGCCGTCGCGATCTTCTTCCTCGCGTTCTCGTCCGTGATCGGCAACTACGCGTACGCGGAAGGCAACGTCGAATTCATCACGAAGCGGCGCGGCGTGCTGCCGCTGTTCCGCCTCGCCGTGCTCGGGATGGTGATGTTCGGCAGCGTGGGGCAACTGCCGCTCGTGTGGGCGATGGCCGACACGAGCATGGGGCTGATGGCGATCATCAACCTGATCGCGATCCTCGCGCTCGGCAAGTATGCGCACGCGGCGTGGGCCGACTATCGCCGCCAGCGCGCGGCCGGCGTCGCCGATCCGGTGTTTACGCGCAACACGATCCCCGAACTCGCGCGCGTGCTGCCGGCCGACGTATGGGGCGAGCATGGCCCGCTGCCGCAGCGTCCGGCCCCGGCTGATGTGGCGCCCGCGCCGCGCGCGGTGGTGAACGAGTCATGAACGGCGACCGGCTGCGCGTGTTCGTCGCGCTGATGCCCGATGCGGCGTCGCGCGACGCGCTGCACGCGTTGCCGGTCGCGCGGGGCGCGCGGCGTCCGCTGCCCGCGCAACTGCATGTGACGCTCGCGTTCGTCGGCGCGATCGAACGGGCGCGCTGCGATGCGCTGGCCGCTTGCTTGCCGGCGCTCGCGGCCGCGCATGCGCTGCCGCCGATGCCGGTCGAACGGATCGCGTGGTGGCCGAGCCTGCCGCGCGCACGCCTGATCGTCGCGGAACTGGCCGCCGAACCGGCGTGCGCGGCATTGAATGCCGCGCTGTCGGCGAAGCTGCACGAGCTTGGCATACCCGCCGACCGGCGCCCGTTCCGTCCGCACGTGACGCTCGCGCGGCTGCCGCACGATGCGCTCGGGCAGCCGGCGCACGGCGGTGCGGTGAAGCGGCCGGTCGCGCTGCGGTTCGACGCGCTCACGCTGTTCGAAAGCCGGCTGTCGCACGAAGGCGTGTCGCACCGGCCGATCGTATCGGTGCCGATTGCGCGGGCGGACGGCGCGGCGGCGGCCGGTTGAGCCATTCCGGCGACGCCTCGCGCGGTCGGTCGTGCTTTCGGTAACGTCGTAGGCGGGCGTGCCGCGGCATCGCGTCGCCCACGCTGCCCGACGGCCGGGCTAGCGCCGGTAACGCGCGAGCGTCAGTCCCGACAGATCGATCTCCGGCGTCCGTCCCGTGACGAGATCCGCCACCACCTTTCCCGAACCCATCGACATCGCCCAGCCGGTGGATCCGTGGCCGACATTGAGCCAGAGACCATCGATCCCGCTCGCGCCGAGCAGCGGCGGCCCGTCCGGCGTCATCGGCCGGCGGCCGACCCAGAAACGCGCCGACGCGCGATCGGCCGCGTGCGGGAACCAGTCGTCGAGCACCTTCATCAGCGTGTCGAGCGCCTGCTGCCGCAACGCCGCGTGGCGGTTGCCGAGTTCCGCGGTGCCCGCGACGCGCAGCGTCGGGCCGAAGCGCGTGATCGCCGTCTTCAGCGATTCGTCCATCAGCGCGGCGCAGGGCGCCTTTTCATCGTCGGCGACCGCGAGCGTGGCCGAGTAGCCCTTCACCGGATAAAGCGGCACGTCGATGCCGTGCGGCCGCAAGAGGTCGGCGCTGTCGACGCCGAGCGCGACGACGATCGCGTCGGCGGCGAGCAGGGCGTCGCGTCGCGCGCCGGCGCCTGCATCGAGCGCGCCGACCCGCACGCCGCGCACCTTGCCGGCCGCGACATCGAGCATGCGAATCGCGGTGCGAAATCTGAACGTCACGCCGTTCGCTTCGCACAGCGCCCGCAGTTCGTGCGTGAAGCGTGCGCAGTCGCCCGCTTCGTCGTCGGGCAGGTAGATGCCGCCGACGGGCGCCTGCCGCGCCCAGCGCAGGCCCGGCTCGATCGCGGTGCAGCCGGCCGCGTCCAGTTCGCGAAACGCGATGCCGGCATCGCGCAGCACCTTCAGCGCGGGCTGCGCCATCTGGACGTCGAACGCGCCGCGCAGCAGTTGCAGGTAACCGCGGCTCGCGCCGTAGTCGAATGGATAGCGCTCGCGAAACGCATGCAGGCACGCGCGGCTGTAATACGCGATGCGCTGCATCCGCTGCTTGTTCACGCGGAACCGCTCGAACTCGCATTCGCGCAGCCAGCGCGCGATCCAGCGCCACTGGGCGGCATCGAGCGTCGGCCGGAAGATCAGCGGCGACGCGGGCTTGAACAGGTACTTGAGGATCTTGCCGGGCATCCCGGGCGCGGCCCACGGCGTCACGTAGCCGGGTGCGATCACACCCGCGTTGCCGAGGCTGGTCGCTTGCGCGACGTCGGCCTCGCGTTCGATCACGGTGACGTCGCAGCCTGCTTCGCGCAGGTGCCAGGCGGTGGTGACGCCGATCACGCCGGCGCCGAGAACGATCACGTGCATGCGGTGTCCGGGATGAAACGGTGGCTCACGACGCGACGGCCGGATCGTCGGCGAGCGACTTGCCGCGCGTTTCCGGCAGCACGAGCGCCGCGACGATCACGAGCAGGTAGCCGCCGCCCGCGACGAGGCCGATCGCCTTCACGAGCGACATCGATTGCGACAGCGCGCCGACGAGGATCGGGAAGAACGAGCCGAGCCCGCGGCCGAGGTTGTAGCAGAAGCCCTGGCCCGAGCCGCGGATCGCGCCCGGATACAGCTCCGACAGATACGCGCCGACGCCCGCGAAGATGCCTTGCACGACGATGCCGAGCGGAAAGCCGAGCAGCAGCATCGCGGTATCGGTGATCGGCAGCATCGTGTACGCCATGCCGAGCGAGAAAGACCCGATCGCGAACAGGATGAACGACGCGCGGCGGCCGAGCCGGTCGGACAGGATCGCGCCGACCACGTAGCCGACGAACGAGCCGACGATCAGCACGACCAGATAGCCGCTCGTGTTGAACACCGACAGGTGACGCACGGTTTTGAGATAGGTGGGCAGCCACGTCGTGATCGCGTAGTAGCCGCCGAGCATGCCGGTGCACAGCGCGCTGCCGAACAGCGTCGCGCGCAGGTGCGGCGGCGAGAAGATTTCGAGGAAGTGGCCCGACACACGGCCTTCGTCGCGCGCGCGGCGCGTGGCCGTGTAGATGTCGGGATCGCTGACGTTGCGGCGGATGTACAGGATCCACAGCGCGGGCACGATGCCGATCCAGAAGCACGCGCGCCACGCGACCTGCTCGGGCAGCAGTGCGAAGAACGCCCAGTAAAGGATCGCGGCCGCGCCCCAGCCGAACGACCAGCTGCTCTGCACGGTGCCGACGGCCTTCGCGCGATGCTCGGGCGAGCGGATCGTCTCGGCCATCATGATCGTCACGACCGACCATTCGCCGCCGAAGCCGAAACCCTGCAGCGTGCGCGTGGCGAGGAGCTGCCAGAACGAATGCGTGAAGCCGGACAGGCACGTGAACAGCGCGAACGTCGCGATCGTCCACTGCAGCACGCGCACGCGGCCGTAGCGGTCGGCGAGGATGCCGGCGACCCAGCCGCCGATCGCCGACGAGATCAGCGAACTGGTCGCGATCATCCCGGCTTCGCTCTTCGTCATGCCCCAGGTGGCGATCAGCGTCGGAATCAGGAACGAATAGATCATGAAGTCGAACGCATCGACCGCATAGCCGCCGAATCCGGCGTACAGCGTCCGGCGCTCGCGCGTCGACAATGCGTTGAACCACTGGAATGCCTGCATGCTTGCCGCCCCCTCTCTTGTCTCGTCCCGCGTTGCCGCGTCGCGTCGCGGTTATTTTACGGGCGCGTTCCGGCGCGCCAAAAAGGCGGATGCAGGGTCGTGCGGGAAAGCGGGGAGGAGGAAAGACGCGTCAGAGCGTCAGGCCGCCGTCGACGTGGATGACCTGGCCGGTGATCTGCCGCGCCGCATCCGACAGCAGGAACGCGATCAGCGCGGCGACGTCGTCGGGTTCGGCGATGCGGCCGAGCGGCGTCGCCTGTTCGGCCTGCGCCCACGCGGCGGCGTTGCCGGCGCTCGGCCCGTGGTCCTTGCGCGTGAAGCCCGGTGCGACCGCGTTGACGGTGATGCCGGGCGCGGCGAATTCGGCGGCTGCGCTACGCACCAGCGATTCCAGCGCGGCCTTCGCGGCGGCGGTCGCCGCGAACGGCGCATCGGCGCGGTAGCGGTGTGCGACGAACGAACTGACCGCGACGATCCGCGGGGCGGCCGACGCTTCGAGCAGCGGCCGCGCGCGGCCCGCGAGCGCGGAGAACGCACCGGGCATCACCGCGAACGCGGACGCGAGCGCATCCGCGGACAGATCGGAAAAGGATTGCCGCGCGGCGAAGCCGGCGTTTGCGACGAGCTGGTCGAGCCGGCCGAAGCGGGTGGCGACGGCATCGACGAGCGTCGCGGCAATACCCGGCTCGCCGAGATCGCCGGTCAGCGTCAGGCATTCCGCGCCGGCCGCCGTGCACGCTTGTGCGACGTCGGCGAGCCGTGCGCGTGCCGCATCGTCCGCGCCGCGCGCATGCAGCGCCAGCGCGACGCCGGGTGCCGCGAGCCGCCGCGCGAGCGCCGCGCCGATCCCCGCACCTGCGCCGGTGATCAGCGCAATCCGCACGAGGTGCGCGGCGCGTGGGCTCACGCAGCGACCTTGTCGTCGTCGTTCACGCGCTCGACGTTGATCGTGCCGATATGGAACGCGGCCAGCGATTCGCGGTGCGCGATGCTGACGATCGCGGCCTTCGGCAGCCGTTCGGCGAACAGGTGATAGAGGCGCGCTTCGTTGTCCGCATCGAGCGCGCTGGTCGCTTCGTCGAGGAACAGGAAGTCGGGCTTGTGCAGCAGCACGCGCGCGCCGGCCAGGCGCTGCTGTTCGCCCGGCGACAGCACGCGGGTCCAGTGCGCGGTTTCGTCGAGGCGCTCGACGTAATCCCCGAGGCGGCACGCGCGCAGCGCATCGCGGCACGCTTCGTCGCTGAACGCGTCGGGCGTCGCCGGATAGGTGAGCGCGGCCTTCAGCGTGCCGATCGGCAAGTAGCTGGTTTGCGGCACGAACATCATCCGCGCGCCGACCGGCGCGTCGATCGCGCCGTCGCCGAACGGCCACAGGCCCGCGAGCGCGCGCATGAACGTGCTCTTGCCGGAACCCGACTTGCCGATCACGAGCCAGCGCGAACCGGGCTCGATCGTGACGTCGCCGATGTTCGCCAGCGCGTTGCCGTTCGGCAGCGCGAGCTTCAGCGACGACGTGGACAGTTTCGCTGTGTCGACGTAATGCAGGTTGATGCCGCCGTGCTCGGTCGCGGGCGACAGACTTTCCTTCAGGTGCGACGTGCCCATCACGCGCTTGAATTCGCGCAGACGGTTGACGGTGGCGCGCCATTCGACGAGGGTCGAGTAGCTGTTGATGAACCACGAGAACGAATCGCTGACGGTGCCGAACGCGGACGAGATCTGCATCAGCACGCCGAACGAGAACGCACCGGCAAAGTAGCGCGGCGCGGCCACGACGAGCGGGAAGATGATCGCGATCTGTCCGTAGAAGCTCAGCACGAACGTGAGCCGCTTCGTGTACTTCATCACGCGCCACCAGTTGTCGCGGATGCGCATGAAGAGGGTCTGCGCGTTGCCGGTCTCGGTCTTCTCGCCGTCGTAGAACGCGATCTGCTCGGCGTTCTCGCGCACGCGGATCAGCCCGAAGCGGAAATCGGCCTCGACGCGCTGCTGCTGGTAGTTGATCGACACGAGCGGATGGCCGACCTTCTGGATGATCAGCGAGCCGACCACCGCGTACAGCGCGGCCGCCCACACCATGTAGCCGGGAATCGCGATCGGCGTCGCGCCGAGCGTGAACGTCAGCGCGCCGGCGAGCGACCACAGGATCGTGATGAACGACACGAGCGTGACGACCGTCGACAGCAGGTCGAGCGACAGCGCGAGCGTCGTGGTCGCGAACGACTGGAGGTCGTCGGTGATCCGCTGGTCGGGGTTGTCCGCGAGGCGGTCACGCTCGATCCGGTAGAACGCGCGATCGCCGAGCCACTGGCCGAGGAAGCGGTCGGTGAGCCACTGGCGCCAGCGGAAGCCGAGCATTTGCCGCAGGTAGCGGCCGTACACGGCGAGGATGATGAATGCAAAGGCGAGCGCGGAGAACTGCATCAGCAGGTTCGGGAAGTCGTGGACGTCCTTCGACTGCAGCGCGTTGTAGAACTGCGCGTTCCATTTGTTCAGCCGGACGTTGATCCAGACCACGCAGAGGTTGATCGCGATGATCGTGACCAGCAGCCCCCACGCGATTTTCCATTCGGACGATACCCAGTAGGGCTTGATGAGGCTCCATGCGGATACCGGGCGCTCGTCCTGCGGCGCGTCGGAGGCGGAGCGGACGGGATCGATCGATTGGGTCATGTGCTTCCTGATGATGAGCCGGCGCGCGGGCCCGGGCGAAACCGGGGGCGCGCCGCGATAACGCATGCCGGGGTGCGGCGCCGACTGACGGCGGGCGTCCGGATGGTCGCCCGTGCGTCTTAAACGGCACTTAAAAACCGGCGGTGACGCGGCAACCGGCCGCTCGCGCGGCCGGCCTGCGGGCATTGTGCCAGAGCGGCGCGACACGCCGGCGAAATTGCCGCAAGGGGGACAGTTTGCGGCGCTTTCCGCTTTTATGGTCTAATGGCCGACGACGAAACAGGGGTGCTTCGTGGCGCGGCCGGCGGATGTTCCGGGCAGCGCGGCGAGGCTGAGAAAGACCCTTCGCACCCGATCCGGGTAATACCGGCGAGGGAAGTTTCTGATCCCGCCGGGCCGCGCTGGCCGCCATCCCACATGGTCAGCGCCCGAGTCCCGCCCGGCCGGCCTTTGCTGCCGGTTTCGTCCTTTTGGGTACGCGCATTGCGCGTTACGGAAGGAATGATGGCCGCACAATCTTCAGTCTTTTGCAGGGTCCCCGGCCCGATATCGCATGCGTTCGCATGCGACGGCGCGCGCGCGTCGGCGTTCGTCGCGCGTGACCGCGCGGAGGGCGCACGATGAACGTCCGCGATGCACGGCCCGATTTCGCGGTGCTCGGCGGCGGTCTCGTCGGCCGCCTGATCGCGTGGCGCCTCGCCGGCGACGGGCACCGCGTCGCGCTTTACGAGCGCGGCGGCCCCGACGGCGAGCAGTCGGCCGCGTGGATCGCGGCCGCGATGCTCGCGCCGCTCGCGGAAGCCGCCAGCGCGGAGCTGCTGATCACCGAGCTCGGCGCCGCGTCGCTCGCGCGCTGGCCGCAGTGGCTCGCGGAACTGCCCGAACCCGTCTTCTTCCAGCAGCACGGCACGCTCGTCGTCTGGCATCACGCGGACCGCGCGGAGGCGCCGTTGTTCGAGCGGCGCGTGCGCGCGAATGCGCCGGACGACTTGTTCGACGGCGGCTTCGTGACGCTGGCCGGTGCGCAGGTCGACGCGGCCGAACCCGCGCTCGCGGGCCGCTTCGCGCGCGGGCTGCTGCTGCCGCGCGAAGGCCAGCTCGACAATCGCCAGGCACTGCGCGCGCTCGCGGCGGGCCTCGCCGAACGCGGCGTCGCGCTGCACTGGCACACGCCGGTCGACGACGCGAACCTGCCCGCCGCGCATTTCACGATCGATTGCCGCGGGCTCGGCGCGAAACCCGCGCTGCCTGCGCTGCGCGGCATCCGCGGCGAAGTCGCGCGCGTGCACGCGCCCGGCATCGGGCTTACCCGGCCCGTGCGGCTGCTGCATCCGCGCTACCCGCTGTACGTCGCGCCGAAGCAGGACGATCTCTATGTGATCGGCGCGACCGAGGTGGAGGGCGAGGACATGTCGCCCGTCAGCGTGCGCTCCGCGCTCGAACTGCTGAGCGCGGCGTTTTCCGTGCATCCGGCGTTCGGCGAGGCGCGCATCCTCGAACTCAACGCGCAGTGCCGGCCGACGCTGCCCAATCATCGCCCGGCGGTGATCTGGGACGGCGCGTCGACGCTCGCCGTCAACGGCCTGTACCGGCACGGCTTCATGATCGCGCCGGAAGTCGCGCACGCGGCCGTCGCGTTCGCGCAGGCCGCGCTCGGCGGCGCGCTCGGCAATCCCGACGCGTTCGCCGCGTGGCGCGACGCCGCGCGCTGGCCGACGCTGCTTCATCACCGCAACGACGCGCGCCAGCCGGCCTGACGCGCGCCGCCGACCGAATCCGACCGAGCCTCATGGATATCCAGATCAATCAACAGACCCTGACGTTGCCCGACGGCGCGACCGTGGCCGACGCGCTGGCCGCGTACGGCGCGCGTCCGCCGTACGCGGTGGCGCTGAACGGCAACTTCGTCGCGCGCACGCAGCATGCGGCGCGCGCGCTCGCGGCGGGCGACAAGCTCGACGTCGTGCACCCCGTTGCGGGCGGCTGAGCGCCGCCGGTCCGTCCCCGCTCTTCCAGGAAAACGACATGACGTCCCACCCCTCCGCCGATGCGCTGACGCTGTACGGCGAAACTTTCGCCAGCCGCGTGCTGCTCGGCACGTCGCGCTATCCGTCGCTGCAGTCGCTGTCCGATTCGATCGCCGCGTCGCGTCCCGGGATGGTGACGGTCGCGCTGCGCCGCCAGATGACGGGCGGCACCGCCGAAGCCGGCTTCTTCGACCTGCTCAAGCGCCACGCGGTGCCGCTGCTGCCGAATACGGCCGGCTGTCAGACCGTCGCCGAAGCGGTGACGACCGCGCACATGGCGCGCGAGGTCTTCGATACCGACTGGATCAAGCTCGAACTGATCGGCGACGACTACACGCTGCAGCCCGACCCGGTCGGGCTGATCGAGGCCGCCGCGCAACTGGTCAAGGACGGCTTCAAGGTGCTGCCGTACTGCACCGAGGATCTCGTGATCGGCCGGCGCCTGCTCGACGTCGGCTGCGAGGCGCTGATGCCGTGGGGCGCGCCGATCGGCACCGGCAAGGGCGTCGTGAATCCGTACGGGCTGCGCGTGCTGCGCGAACGGCTGCCGGACGTGCCGCTGATCGTCGACGCCGGGCTCGGCGTGCCGTCGCACGCGTGCCAGGTGATGGAATGGGGCTTCGACGGCGTGCTGCTGAACACGGCCGTGTCGCAGGCCACGCACCCGGAGATCATGGCGCGCGCGTTCGCGCAGGGCGTCGAGGCCGGCCGCGCCGCGTATCTCGCCGGCCCGATGGATGCGCGCGACACCGCGCACGCGAGCACGCCGGTCGTCGGGATGCCGTTCTGGCACCAGGATGGGGGCGGCGCATGAGCGCGCGTTTCGCCGATGCGTTCTGGCCGCCGGCCGACGAGCTGGCCGAAGCGGCCGAGCGGATTCGCGCGCGGCTCGGCGACTGGCCGGACGGCGCGGCGCCGTGGCGGCTCTGCGTGGCGGCGCCTGACGTGCCCGCCGATGGCGATGTGCTGATCGTGTCGGCCGGCGATCGTGCCGCGCAGGCGCGCGCGTCGGCCGTGTCGCGGCCTGCGTCGCCGGACGCGGTGGCGATCGAATTCGACGAGCAGGGCGCCGTGCTGCATGCGGCCGGCGTGCGCTACGCGCTCGACGCCGCGCATCCGCTCGCGGACGACTGGATCGCGGCGCTCGCCGCGTTCCTCGATTGCGGCTTCGCGCCGGTCGACGCGCTGGTGCTCGCGCTGGCGTGGCGCGACGGCGACGAGACGGGCGCCGCCGATGCATGGCCGGTCGATGCCGCGCAATTCCCGCGCGTCGCCGGGCTGCCGCCTGCGCCGGAACCGGCATTTGCGCCGTGTCCCGCGCGGCTCGGCCTCTATCCGGTCGTGCCGAGCGCCGAATGGGTCGAGCGCGTGCTCGACGGCGGCGCGCGAACCGTGCAACTGCGCGTGAAGGACGCGACGCCGGACGCGCTGCGCCGGGAAATCGCGCGCGCGGTCGCGGTCGGGCGCCGGTACCCCGATGCGCGCGTGTTCATCAACGATCACTGGCAAATCGCTGCAGAAGAAGGCGCATACGGCGTGCATCTCGGCCAGGAGGATCTCGAAACGGCCGATCTGGCAGCGATCGCGCGCGCGGGCCTGCGGCTCGGACTGTCGAGCCACGGTTATTACGAGATGTTGCGGGCGCTGCACGAGCGGCCGAGCTATCTCGCGCTCGGCCCCGTGTACGCGACCGCCACGAAGGCCGTCGCCGCGCCGCCGCAGGGCCTCGCCAGGATTGCCCGCTACGCGCGCTTCGCCGGCGCGAGCGCGCCGCTCGTCGCGATCGGCGGGGTCGGGCTCGACACGCTGCCGGCCGTGCTGGCGACGGGCGTCGGCAGCGTCGCGGTGGTCAGCGCGGTCACGGGCGCGGACGACTATCGGACGGCGCTTGTTGCGCTGCAGCAGTGCTTTGCCCGACAATTTGACAATCATTGACCGCAGGGCCCGGAACGGCGTCACGACATCATTCCAATGCAGGCCCTATAATTCGGCGTTCTGCGTAAAAGGACTGTCAGCTCCGTGAGCCCCACTCCTACCGAGACCCTGCTGGAACTTCGCGACGTCGACTTCGGCTACGGCGACCGCCTCGTCCTGTCCAACCTGAACCTGCGCTTCGGGCGCGGGCAGGTCGTCGCGGTCATGGGCGGCTCGGGTTGCGGCAAGACCACCGTGCTGCGCCTGATCGGCGGCCTCGTGCGCGCGAACCGCGGCCAGGTGCTGTTCGATGGCGCCGACGTCGGCGCGCAAACGCGCGACGGCCTGTATGCGCTGCGCCGCAAGATGGGCATGCTGTTCCAGTTCGGCGCGTTGTTCACCGACATGTCGGTGTTCGAGAACGTCGCGTTCGCGCTGCGCGAGCATACCGACCTGCCCGAAGACCTGATCCGCGATCTGGTGCTGATGAAGCTGAACGCGGTCGGGCTGCGCGGTGCGCGCGACCTGATGCCGTCCGAGGTGTCGGGCGGGATGGCGCGCCGCATCGCGCTGGCGCGCGCGATCGCGCTCGATCCGCAGCTCATCATGTACGACGAGCCGTTCGCGGGCCTCGATCCGATTTCGCTCGGCATCACCGCGAACCTGATCCGCACGCTGAACGAGGCGCTCGGCGCGACGTCGATCCTCGTCACGCACGACGTGCCGGAATCGTTCGCGATCGCCGACTACGTGTATTTTCTGGCCAACGGCGGCGTGCTTGCGCAGGGCACGCCCGACGAGCTGCGCGCGTCGACCGATCCGAGCGTGCGGCAATTCATCGACGGCGCGCCGGACGGCCCGTTCAAATTTCATTACACGAGCCCGCCGCTTGCAGCGGATTTCGGCCTCGGCGGAGGGCGCGCATGATCAGCGCGATCGGACGTTACGTCATCGGCGGCCTCGAGCGGGCGGGCTACGGCACGCGCCTGTTCGTGCGCCTCGTGCTGGAATTCTTCCCGCTGCTGCGCCGGCCGCGGCTGGTCACGAAGCAGATCCATTTCCTCGGCAACTATTCGTTCGTGATCATTGCCGTGTCGGGGCTGTTCGTCGGCTTCGTGCTCGGCCTGCAGGGGTATTACACGCTGAACCGCTATGGTTCCGAGCAGGCGCTCGGCCTGCTGGTCGCGCTGTCGCTCGTGCGCGAGCTCGGCCCCGTCGTCACCGCGCTGTTGTTCGCGGGCCGCGCGGGCACGTCGCTGACGGCCGAGATCGGCCTGATGAAGGCCGGCGAGCAACTCACCGCGCTCGAGATGATGGCGGTCGACCCGATCAAGAACGTGATCGCGCCGCGCATGTGGGCGGGCATCATCGCGATGCCGCTGCTGGCCGCGATCTTCAACGCGGTCGGCGTGCTCGGCGGTTACTTCGTCGGCGTCGTGCTGATCGGCGTCGATCCGGGCGCGTTCTGGTCGCAGATGCAGGGCGGGGTCCAGGTCTGGGCCGACGTCGGCAACGGCGTGATCAAGAGCATCGTGTTCGGGTTCGCCGTGACCTTCATTGCACTGTTTCAAGGGTATGAAGCGAAGCCCACGCCCGAAGGCGTGTCGCGCGCGACCACCAAGACGGTCGTGTTCGCGTCGCTCGCCGTACTCGGCCTCGATTTCCTGCTGACCGCGCTGATGTTCAGCTAAGCCTCAGCCAAGCCAAATTTTGGGATGACGATGAAAAAGACTGCTCTCGACTTCTGGGTCGGCCTGTTCGTGGTGGTGGGCTTCCTTGCGGTGCTGTTCCTGGCGCTGAAGGTCGGCAACATGAGCTCGCTGTCGTTTCAGCCGACCTACTCGGTGAGAATGAAATTCGACAACATCGGCGGGCTGAAGCCGCGCGCGGCCGTGAAGAGCGCGGGCGTCGTGGTCGGCCGCGTGAAGTCGATCGGCTTCGACACGAACACGTACCAGGCGCTCGTCACGATCGACGTCGACGGCCAGTACCCGTTCCCGAAGGATTCGTCGGCGAAGATCCTGACGTCGGGCCTGCTCGGCGAGCAATATATCGGCCTCGAGCCGGGCGGCGACACCGAAATGCTGAAGGCGGGCGATACGATCACGATGACGCAGTCGGCGATCGTGCTCGAGAACCTGATCGGCCAGTTCCTGTACAGCAAGGCCGCCGATGCGGGCGGTGCGAAGCCGGCATCGGGCGCGCCCGCCGCACCCGCCGCACCCGCACCAGTGGCGGTGCCGGCATCGGCGGTGTCCGGTTCGGCCGGCCAATAACCACACGAGAGAAAACAAGAGGGAATGACCATGCACACGATCCGCATCAGGCACGCCGCGCTGGCGATGGCGGCAGTCGCCGCGTTGAGCGGCTGCGCGACCGTGCAGACGCCGACCAAGGGCGATCCGCTCGAAGGCTTCAACCGGACGATGTACAAGTTCAACGACACCGTCGATACGTACGCGCTGAAGCCGGTCGCGAAGGGCTATCAGTACGTGGTGCCGCAGCCGGTGCGCGACAGCGTGACGAACTTCTTCTCGAACATCGGCGACGTCTACATCGCGGCGAACAACCTCGTGCAGCTGCGGATCGCGGACGGCGTCGGCGACATCATGCGCGTCGTGATCAACACGGTGTTCGGCGTCGGCGGCCTGTTCGACGTCGCGACGATCGCGAAGCTGCCGAAGCACACGGCCGACTTCGGGATCACGATGGGCCGCTACGGGATGCCGTCGGGCCCGTATCTCGTCCTGCCGCTGCTTGGGCCGAGCACGCTGCGCGACACGGCCGGCCTCGGCGTCGACTACGTCGGCAACCCGCTCACCTACGTGAAGCCGGACGGCCTGAGCTGGGGCCTGTTCGGCGTGAACCTGGTCAACACGCGCTCGAACCTGCTCGGCGCGGGCGACGTGCTGGATGCCGCGGCACTCGACAAGTATTCGTTCGTGCGCAACGCGTACCTGCAGCGTCGCCAGATGCTGATCAGCAACGCGCGCGGCGAGGCCGCCGCGACGTCGAGCAACGACGCGCTGCCGAAGTACGACCTGCCGGAAGACGGCGCGGCACCGGCGGCAGCCGGCGCGGCCGGTACGGCGGGCGCGGCAGCGGTGGGCGGCGCGGCGCCGGCGCCCGCGTCGGGCGCGGCGGTTGCTGCGCCGGCCTCGGGCACGGCCGAATCGCCGAACCCGGCCAGCGAGACGAACGTGCCGGCGATGCAGGTGGCGCCTCCGTCGCCGGGCGGGTTCCGGTTCCCGAGCATCCGGCTGCACTGACGGATTTACATTCGTTACAGCCGGAAACGATTCAGTCGGTAGCGTATGCGAACTTGCGCGTAAGCTACCTGCTCCAACCTTCGCATCGACTCATTCATGCAGGCCACTATGATGAAAAAACTGTTCCTGATCCCCGTTTTCGCGGCGCTGTTCTCGTTCGGCAGCGCGGCTCACGCGCAAGTCGACCAGTCGAACCCGCAGGCGCTGATCAAGACGGCGACGCAGCAGGTGCTCGACGAAGTCAAGCAGCAGACGATCAAGCAGGGCGACACCAATCGCATCATCACGATCGTCAACAAGGACATCCTGCCGTACACCGATTTCCGCCGCACCACGCAGCTCGCGATGGGCCGCAACTGGCGCACCGCGACGGCCGAGCAGCAACAGCAGGTTCAGGAGCAGTTCAAGCTGCTGCTGATCCGCACGTATTCGGGTGCGCTCGCGCAGCTGAAGCCCGACCAGCAGATCCAGTACCCGCCGTTCCGCGCCGATCCGGCCGACACCGACGTCGTCGTGAAGACGGTCGCGATGAACAACGGCCAGCCGGTCCAGATCGACTACCGCCTGTACAAGACGGCGAACGGCTGGAAGGTGTATGACCTGAACGTGCTCGGCGCGTGGCTGATCCAGACGTACCAGCAGCAGTTCAACGAGAAGATCCAGCAAAGCGGCGTCGAAGGGCTGATCCAGTTCCTGACGCAGCGCAACCAGCAACTTGCCGCCGGCAAGCAAGCGTCGTGAGCGGCTTCGAAGCCGGCTCCTCGCTGACCGTCGCGAGCGCGAAGTCCGCGCTCGCGGACGGTCTTGCGCGCATCGGCGCGGGCGCGACCGCCGTCGATTGCGCGGCGCTCACGCAGTTCGATTCGTCCGCGCTCGCCGTGCTGCTCGCATGGCAACGTGCCGCCAAAACGCGCGGCGCAGCTCTCGACATCCTCAATCTCCCTCCGAAGCTCGCCAGCCTCGCGCGTGCGTACGGCGTCGACGCGCTCATCGAAGGCACCGGCCGACATTGACGCTGTCCGATCGACGCCTGCCGCGCCAGCCGGCGCGCGCACGCTTCAGGCCGCGCGCCGCCGGCGCCGGCTCCCCCAGCCGGTTTGCCCTATAATCAAGCGTTTTGCGGGGCAGCCAATCGGCGTCCGGCCCCCATTTTCTTTCGCAGCAAGCACAAAATAGGCGTCGCGGCCCTGGCGTCGCGCACAGTCATGTCAGCCATAGAAATCCGTCACGTCAAGAAGCGCTACAAGTCGCTTCAGGCGCTCAAGGGCGTCAGCCTGTCGGTCGAGGAAGGCGAGTTTTTCGGTCTGCTCGGCCCCAACGGCGCAGGTAAGACCACGCTCATCAGTATCCTCGCCGGACTCGCCCGGGCCGACGAAGGCAGTATCTCGGTGCGCGGTCACGACGTCGTCCAGGATTTCCGCAACGCGCGCCGCTCGCTCGGCGTCGTGCCGCAGGAACTCGTTTTCGACCCGTTCTTCACCGTCCGCGAGACGCTGCGGATCCAGTCCGGCTATTTCGGGCTGCGCCGCAACGACGACTGGATCGACGAAGTGATGGCCAATCTCGATCTCACCGAGAAAGCCGACGCGAACATGCGCGCGCTGTCGGGCGGGATGAAGCGCCGCGTGCTCGTCGCGCAGGCGCTCGTGCACCGGCCGCCGGTGATCGTGCTCGACGAGCCGACCGCCGGCGTCGACGTCGAATTGCGCCAGACGCTGTGGAAATTCATCTCGCGCCTGAACCGCGAGGGCCACACGATCGTGCTGACCACCCATTACCTCGAGGAAGCCGAGTCGCTGTGCGACCGCATCGCGATGCTGCGCCGCGGCGAAGTCGTCGCGCTCGATCGCACCGACGCGCTGCTGCGCCGCTTCGCGGGCCTGCAACTGTACCTGCGGTTCGCGACCGGCGCGCTGCCGGCCGAGCTGCGCGGGCTGGAAACCGACCCGGCCGCGCGCGCGCCGGGCGAGCACCTGCTGCGCCTCGCGAGCTACGACGAGGTCGAACGCATCCTCGCGCAATGCCGTGCGGCCGGCTGCACGTTCGACGAGATCGAGGTCCGCAAGGCCGACCTCGAGGATGTGTTCGTCCAGGTGATGAACGGGGCCGAGGTCATCGAGGGTCTGGCATGAATCAACACTCCCCACGCGAACTGCGTTCGCTGCCGCTCGAAGGGGCGGCCCGGCGCGTGCCGGGAAACGGGTTTCGAACGCTGTTCTACAAGGAACTGCTGCGTTTCTGGAAGGTGTCGTTCCAGACGGTGTGCGCGCCGATCGTCACGGCGTTGCTGTACCTGACGATCTTCGGCCATGCGCTGTCGGGCCGCGTCGAGGTGTATCCGGGCGTCGAGTACGTGAGCTTTCTCGTGCCGGGCCTCGTGATGATGAGCGTGCTGCAGAACGCGTTCGCGAACAGCTCGTCGTCGCTGATCCAGTCGAAGATCACCGGCAACCTGGTGTTCATGCTGCTGCCGCCGCTGTCGTATCGCGACATCTTCGGCGCGTACGTGCTCGCGTCCGTCGTGCGCGGGCTCGCGGTCGGCGCCGGCGTGTTCGTCGTGACGATCTGGTTTATCCCGATGCACTTCGCGGCGCCGCTGTTCATCATGGCGTTCGCGCTGCTCGGTTCGGCGATTCTCGGCACGCTCGGCCTGATCGCCGGGATCTGGGCCGAGAAATTCGACCAGCTCGCCGCGTTCCAGAACTTCCTGATCATGCCGCTGACGTTCCTGTCCGGCGTGTTCTATTCGACGCACTCGCTGCCGCCCGTGTGGCGCGAAGTGTCGCGTCTCAACCCGTTTTTCTACATGATCGACGGCTTCCGTTTCGGGTTCTTCGGCGCGTCCGACATCAACCCGTTCGCGAGCCTCGCGATCGTCACCGGTTTCTTCGTGCTGCTCGCGCTGATCGCGATGCGGCTGCTCGCGACCGGCTACAAACTGCGTCATTGATATCGACAGGCAGCGGCCGCCCCGGGGCGGCGTGCGCCGACAGGAGCCTTACACCATGTTGCCGACTCCCGAACAGGTCAAGCAATACATCGCCGGCGGTCTCGCCTGCACGCATCTGGAAGTCGAAGGCGACGGCCAGCATTTCTTCGCGACGATCGTGTCGGCGGCCTTCGAAGGCAAGCGGCCGATCCAGCGGCACCAGCTCGTCTATGCGGCGCTCGGCGATCGCATGAAGCAGGAAATTCACGCGCTCAGCATGAAGACGCTGACGCCCGCCGAATGGCAGAACGCATAAACGGAAATCACTGAGTGCAAGTCACCGTCAACGAGCGCGACGCCGTCCAGAGCGTCGCCACGGCACACCCGGCCGCCAACGGGGAATCGCAGGGACAGGGGATGGACAAGCTCGTGATCGAAGGCGGTCGCCGCCTGGCCGGCGAGATCGTCGTGTCCGGCGCGAAGAACGCCGCGCTGCCGATCCTGTGCGCGGGGCTGCTCAGCGCCGAGCCGGTCGAACTCGACAACGTGCCGAACCTGAAGGACGTGCGCACCACGCTGAAGGTGCTGAACCAGATGGGCGTGAAGAGCGAGACCGACGGCGCCCGCGTGCAGCTCGACGCGTCGCGCGTCGACAACCTCGTCGCGCCGTACGAGCTCGTGAAGACGATGCGCGCGTCGATCCTCGTGCTCGGCCCGCTGCTCGCGCGCTTCGGCGAGGCGAAGGTGTCGCTGCCGGGCGGCTGCGCGATCGGCGCGCGGCCGGTCGACCAGCACATCAAGGGCCTGCAGGCGATGGGCGCCGAGATCAGCATCGAGCACGGCTTCATCGAAGCGCGCGCGAAGCGCCTGAAGGGCGCGCGCATCGTGACCGACATGATCACGGTGACGGGGACGGAAAACCTGCTGATGGCCGCGACGCTCGCCGACGGCGAGACGGTGATCGAAAACGCCGCGCGCGAGCCGGAAGTGAGCGATCTCGCACACTTGCTGGTCGCGATGGGCGCGAAAATCGACGGCATCGGCACCGATCGCCTCGTGATCCAGGGCGTCGAGCGGCTGCACGGCGCGCGCCATTCGGTGATCCCCGACCGTATCGAGGCCGGCACGTTCCTGTGCGCGGTCGCGGCGGCCGGCGGCGACGTGATGCTGACGGGCGTGCGCCCGCACATCCTCGACGCGGTGATCGACAAGCTGCGCGAAGCCGGCGTGTCGATCGAGGAAGGCGACAGCTGGCTGCGCGTGAAGATGGACCGCCGCCCGTCGGCGGTGACGATCCGCACGTCGGAATACCCGGCGTTTCCGACCGACATGCAGGCGCAGTTCATGGCCCTCAATACGGTCGCGATGGGCACCGCGCAGGTCGTCGAAACCATTTTCGAGAACCGCTTCATGCATGTGCAGGAGCTGAACCGGCTCGGCGCGAACATCACGATCGATGGCAACACGGCGCTCGTGACCGGCGTCGACAAGCTGTCCGGCGCGAACGTGATGGCGACCGACCTGCGTGCGTCGGCGAGCCTCGTGATCGCCGGGCTGCGTGCGGACGGCGAAACGCTCGTCGACCGCATCTATCACCTGGACCGCGGTTACGACCGCATGGAAACCAAACTGACCGCCGTTGGCGCGAACGTGCGCCGCCTCTCCGGGAGCCAAGCATGACCGCGCCGCTGACCCTCGCCCTGTCGAAGGGCCGGATTTTCGAGGAAACCCTGCCGCTGCTGGCGGCGGCCGGCGTGCAGGTGGCCGAGGATCCGGAAACGTCGCGCAAGCTGATCCTGCCGACGACCGACCCGAACCTGCGCGTGATCATCGTGCGCGCGAGCGACGTGCCGACCTACGTCGAATACGGCGCGGCCGATTTCGGCGTGGCCGGCAAGGACGTGCTGGTCGAGCACGGCGGCTCCGGCCTGTACCAGCCGATCGATCTGAACATTGCGCGCTGCCGGATGTCGGTGGCCGTGTCCGCCGGTTTCGACTACGCGAACGCGGTACGTCAGGGCGCGCGCCTGCGGGTCGCGACGAAATACGTCGAAACGGCGCGCGAACACTTCGCCGCGAAGGGCGTGCACGTCGACCTGATCAAGCTGTACGGGTCGATGGAGCTGGCGCCGCTGGTCGGGCTGGCCGACGCGATCGTCGACCTCGTCAGCTCGGGCGGCACGCTGAAGGCGAACAATCTGGTCGAGGTCGAGGAGATCATGGCGATCTCGTCGCGCCTCGTCGTGAACCAGGCCGCGCTCAAGCTGAAGCGCGCGGCGCTCAAGCCGATCCTCGACGCGTTCGAACGCGCGTCGCAGAATGGCGGTTGAGCGCATCACCGTAACGGAACTCCCATGGCCATCACCATCCGCAAGCTCGATTCGACGAACGAAGGCTTCGGCGCCGCGCTGCGCGCCGTGCTCGCATTCGAGGCGAGCGAAGACGAAGCGATCGAGCAGTCGGTCGCGCAGATCCTCGCCGACGTGAAGTCGCGCGGCGACGCCGCGGTGCTCGAGTACACGAACCGCTTCGACCGGCTGAGCGCGAACAGCGTCGCCGCGCTCGAACTGCCGCAGGACGCGCTGCAGACGGCGCTCGACGGCCTCGCGCCGAAGGCGCGCGCGGCGCTGGAAGCGGCGGCGGCGCGGGTGCGCGCGTACCACGAGAAGCAGAAGATCGAGTGCGGCACGCATAGCTGGCAGTACACGGAAAGCGACGGCACGGTGCTCGGCCAGAAGGTCACGCCGCTCGACCGCGTCGGCCTGTACGTGCCGGGTGGCAAGGCCGCGTATCCGTCGTCGGTGCTGATGAACGCGATTCCCGCGCGCGTCGCGGGGGTCGGCGAGATCGTGATGGTCGTGCCGACGCCGGACGGCGTGAAGAACGACCTCGTGCTTGCCGCGGCGCTGCTCGGCGGCGTCGATCGCGTGTTCACGATCGGCGGCGCGCAGGCGGTCGGCGCGCTCGCGTACGGCACGGCGACGGTGCCGGCCGTCGACAAGATCTGCGGCCCCGGCAACGCGTACGTCGCGTCGGCGAAGCGCCGCGTGTTCGGCACGGTCGGTATCGACATGATCGCCGGGCCGTCGGAAATCCTCGTGCTGTGCGACGGCACGACCGATCCGAACTGGGTCGCGATGGACCTGTTCTCGCAGGCCGAGCACGACGAACTCGCGCAGTCGATCCTGCTGTGCCCGGACGGTGCGTTCCTCGATCGCGTCGAGAAGGCGATCGACGAGCTGCTGCCGACGATGCCGCGCCAGGACGTGATCCGCGCGTCGCTCGAAGGCCGCGGCGCGCTGATCAAGGTGCGCGACATGGCCGAGGCGTGCCGGATCGCGAACGACATCGCGCCGGAACACCTCGAAATTTCGGCGCTGGAGCCGCAGCAATGGGGCCAGCAGATCCGCCACGCGGGCGCGATCTTCCTCGGCCGCTACACGAGCGAGAGCCTCGGCGACTACTGCGCGGGCCCGAACCACGTGCTGCCGACGTCGCGCACCGCGCGCTTCTCGTCGCCGCTTGGCGTGTACGACTTCATCAAGCGCTCGAGCCTGATCGAGGTCAGCGCGGAAGGCGCGCAGACGCTTGGCGAGATCGCGTCCGAGCTCGCCTACGGCGAAGGGCTGCAGGCGCACGCAAGGAGCGCCGAGTTCCGGATGAAGGGCTGACCGCGCAGGGTGCGCGGGCCGGGCGGGCGCCGCGGCGCCGGCGCCGGTCGCCCCGGATCGGGGCAGGGGACGAGCGCAGGGCGGCAGCCGCCGCCTTGCCGACCATTTGATGCCGGCGCGATGCACGCCGGCTTGAGACCATGACGACGCCACAAGACATCATCCGCCGCGACGTGCTCGCGATGACGAGCTATCCGGTTCCCGACGCGAGCGGGTTCGTGAAGCTCGACGCGATGGAGAACCCGTATTCGCTGCCGGCGCCGCTCGCCGCGGCGCTCGGCGAGCGGCTCGCGCAGGTCGCGCTGAACCGCTACCCGGCGCCGCGTCCGGCCGCGCTGCTCGACAAGCTGCGCCATGCGATGCGCGTGCCGGCCGGCTGCGACGTGCTGCTCGGCAACGGCTCCGACGAAATCATCAGCATGATCTCGGTCGCGTGCGCGAAGCCGGGCGCCAAGGTGCTCGCACCGGTGCCGGGCTTCGTGATGTACGAGCTGTCGGCGAAGTTCGCGCAGCTCGAATTCGTCGGCGTACCGCTGAAGGCGGACCTGACGCTCGACGCCGACGCGCTGCTTGCGGCGATCGCCGAGCACCGGCCGGCGATCGTCTATCTCGCGTATCCGAACAACCCGACCGGCACGCTGTACGACGACGCCGACGTCGAGCGGATCGTCGCGGCCGCGCGGCACAGCCTGATCGTGATCGACGAGGCGTACCAGCCGTTCGCCGAGCGTTCGTGGCTGCCGCGCGTCGGCGAGTTCGACAACGTCGTCGTGATGCGCACGGTGTCGAAGCTCGGCCTCGCGGGCATCCGGCTCGGCTATCTGGTCGGCTCGCCCGCATGGCTGAACGAGTTCGACAAGGTGCGTCCGCCGTACAACATCAACGTGCTGACCCAGGCGACCGCCGATTTCCTGCTCGACCACCTCGACGTGCTCGACGCGCAGGCGGCCGAATTGCGCGCGGAACGCGCGCGCCTCGCGCAGGCGGTGGCCGCGCTGCCGGGCGCGACGGTGTTCCCGAGCGCCGGCAATTTCCTGCTGGTGCGCGTGCCGGACGCCGCGGCCGTGTTCGATGCGCTGCTCACCGAGCGGGTGCTGGTCAAAAACGTGAGTAAAATGCATCCGTTGCTGGCCGAATGCGTGCGGCTGACCGTCGGTTCTCCCGACGAAAACGCCCGCCTGCTGGCCGCCTTGAAACTCGCGCTGCCCGGTTGAGCCCAGGGCGCGGCGGCGCGCGACGATCAATCCCCATTTACATAGACTCAATCAAGGAATTGCCATGCGTGTGGCGGAAGTCGTTCGCAATACCAGCGAAACGCAGATCCGTGTGAAGCTCGATCTCGACGGCACCGGCCGGCAGAAGCTGGCCACCGGCGTGCCGTTTCTCGACCATATGCTCGACCAGATCGCGCGACACGGTCTGGTCGATCTCGAGGTCGAAGCGCACGGCGACACGCATATCGACGATCACCACACGGTCGAGGATGTCGGCATCACGCTCGGTCAGGCCGTCGCGAAGGCGATCGGCGACCGCAAGGGCATCCGCCGCTACGGCCATTCGTACGTGCCGCTCGACGAGGCGCTGTCGCGCGTCGTGATCGACTTCTCCGGCCGGCCGGGCCTCGAATTCCACGTGCCGTTCACGCGCGCGCGGATCGGCACGTTCGACGTCGACCTGTCGATCGAATTCTTCCGCGGGTTCGTGAACCACGCGGGCGTCACGCTGCATATCGACAACCTGCGCGGGATCAACGCGCACCATCAGCTCGAGACCGTGTTCAAGGCCTTCGGCCGCGCGCTGCGCGCGGCGGTGGAGCTCGACGAGCGCGCGGCGGGGCAGATTCCGTCGACGAAAGGCAGCCTCTAACTTCCGAACGGACGACGCCAAGGACAACCTCACGGCTTCGGCGCGGCGCGCCGGCTTGCGATGGATCTGCTCAAATCGTTCATTTCGCTGCTCGCGCTGATCAATCCGGTCGGCGCGGTGCCGTTCTTCCTGAGCCTGACGGCGCAGCAGACGGACGACGAGCGGCGGCGCACGATCCGGATCGCATCGGTGTCGGTGTTCTGCGTGATGACGGTGACCGCGCTGCTCGGGCAGCAGATCATCAACTTCTTCGGCATTTCGGTCGGGTCGCTCGAAGTGGGCGGCGGGATCATCATGCTGCTGATGGCGATCAACATGCTGAACGCGCAGATCGGCAACACGCGGTCGACGCCGGAGGAGCGCCACGAAGCCGAGCTGAAGGACAACATCGCGGTCGTGCCGCTCGCGATTCCGCTGCTCACGGGCCCCGGCTCGATCAGCACGGTGATCATCTATGCGGCGAACGCGCATCACTGGTATGAGCGGGCCGGGCTGGTCGCGATCGGCGCGGTCCTGGCTTTTCTGTGTTTCGTCGCGATGCGGCTCGCCGAGCCGATCGCGACCTGGATCGGCCGCACCGGCATCAACATCGCCACGCGGCTGATGGGTCTGATGCTGTCGGCGCTGGCGGTGGAATTCATCGTCAATGGACTGAGGGCGCTACTGCCTGCACTGAGATGAAAACTTCGATTGCGATTGTGGATTATGGGATGGGTAACCTGCGCTCGGTCGCGCAGGCGCTCAAGAAGGCCGAACCGGCCGCCGACGTGGCGATCGTCGACACGCCGGCCGCGATTCGCGCGGCCGACCGCGTCGTGCTGCCCGGCCAGGGCGCGATGCCCGACTGCATGCGCTGCCTCGGCGAGTCGGGCCTCCAGGAGGCCGTGATCGACGCGTCGCGCACGAAGCCGTTGCTCGGCGTGTGCGTCGGCGAGCAGATGCTGTTCGACTGGAGCGCGGAAGGCGACACGAAGGGCCTGGGCCTGCTGCCCGGCAAGGTCGTGCGCTTCGATCTCGACGGCCAATTGCAGGACGACGGCTCGCGCTTCAAGGTGCCGCAGATGGGCTGGAACCGCGTGCGCCAGGCGCAGCCGCACCCGCTGTGGGACGGCGTGCCCGACGACGCGTATTTCTACTTCGTGCACAGCTATTACGTGAGCCCGGACAACCCGGCGCACACGGTTGGCGAAACGGCCTACGGCGCGCCGTTTACGTCCGCGGTCGCGCGGGACAACATCTTCGCGACCCAATTCCACCCGGAGAAAAGCGCGGAGGTCGGATTGCGTCTGTATCGCAACTTCGTCCACTGGAAGCGGTAAAACGTGGCGCGCGAGCCACAGTCGACCTGGCCGAACGGCCTGTCGCGCGGGGCGCTCGCGCGTAAGCGCCGAAAGAGTTGTACTAAACTAGCGAGACGGCGCGGCACCGGTTTGGCCGGTACGCGCCTGATTCTTTTCATTTTCCACGACGACACCCGATTGCTATGTTGCTGATTCCGGCCATCGACCTCAAAGACGGTCAGTGTGTGCGCCTCAAACAGGGCGATATGGACCAGGCCACGATTTTCTCCGAGGACCCGGCGGCGATGGCCCGCAAATGGGTCGATCTCGGCGCCCGGCGGCTCCATCTCGTCGACCTGAACGGCGCATTCGCCGGCAAGCCGAAGAACCTCGAGGCGATCGAAGCGATCCTCGACGAAGTCGGCGACGAAATCCCGGTCCAGCTCGGCGGCGGCATCCGCAGCCTCGAGACGATCGAGAAGTATCTCGACGCCGGCCTGTCCTACGTGATCATCGGCACCGCGGCCGTGAAGAACCCGGGCTTCCTGCAGGACGCGTGCACCGCGTTCTCCGGCAGCATCATCGTCGGGCTGGACGCGAAGGACGGCAAGGTCGCGACCGACGGCTGGAGCAAGCTGACCGGCCACGAGGTGATCGACCTCGCGAAGAAGTTCGAGGACTACGGCGTCGAATCGATCGTCTACACGGACATCGGCCGCGACGGGATGCTGCAGGGCATCAACATCGACGCGACCGTCAAGCTCGCGCAGGCGGTCGGCATCCCGGTGATCGCATCGGGCGGCCTGTCGAACCTCACGGACATCGAGAGCCTGTGCGAGGTGGAAGAGCACGGCGTCGAAGGCGTGATCTGCGGCCGGGCGATCTACTCCGGCGATCTCGATTTCGCGGCCGCGCAAAAGCGCGCGGACGAACTGAACGGCGAACTCGACAACGCGTAACCGCGTCCGTCCCGTTCGCCGGGGCCGCCCGCGGGCGGCCCCGACCGGAAGCCTCGCGCGAGGCTTCCGCAACCGGCCGTCCCAGCGCGGCATTTGGCGCAACATCATGGCTCTAGCTAAACGCATCATCCCCTGCCTGGACGTGACCGCCGGGCGTGTCGTCAAGGGCGTCAATTTCGTCGAGCTGCGCGACGCCGGCGACCCCGTCGAAATCGCCCGCCGCTACGACGACCAGGGTGCCGACGAATTGACCTTTCTCGACATCACCGCGACGTCCGACCAGCGCGACCTGATCCTGCCGATCATCGAAGCCGTCGCATCGCAGGTCTTCATTCCGCTGACCGTCGGCGGCGGCGTGCGCGCCGTCGAGGACGTGCGGCGCCTGCTGAACGCGGGCGCGGACAAGGTCAGCATGAATTCGTCGGCGGTCGCGAATCCGCAACTCGTGCGCGACGCGGCCGACAAGTACGGCTCGCAGTGCATCGTCGTCGCGATCGACGCGAAGCGCGTGTCGGCCGACGGCGAGACGCCGCGCTGGGAAGTGTTTACGCACGGCGGCCGCAAGAACACGGGCCTCGACGCGATCGAATGGGCGCGCAAGATGGCCGAGCTCGGCGCGGGCGAGATCCTGCTCACGAGCATGGACCGCGACGGCACGAAATCGGGCTTCGACCTCGCGCTCACGCGCGGCGTGTCGGACGCGGTGCCGGTGCCGGTGATCGCATCGGGCGGCGTCGGCTGCCTGCAGGATCTCGCGGACGGCATCAAGGACGGCCGCGCCGACGCGGTGCTGGCCGCGAGCATCTTCCACTACGGCGAGCACACGGTCGGCGAGGCGAAGCGCTTCATGTCCGACCAGGGCATCGCGGTGAGGCTGTGATGAATACCGAAACGAAATCCTTGCCCGCGTGGCTCGACAAGGTCCGTTGGGACGACAACGGCCTCGTGCCGGTGATCGCGCAGGAAGCGTCGACGAACGACGTGCTGATGTTCGCGTGGATGAACCGCGAGGCGCTCGCGAAGACGATCGAGACGCAGCGCGCGGTCTACTATTCGCGTTCGCGCAAGCGCCTGTGGTTCAAGGGCGAGGAGTCGGGCCACGTGCAGCACGTGCACGAGGTGCGGCTCGACTGCGACGAGGACGTCGTGCTGCTGAAGGTCGAGCAGGTGTCGGGCATCGCGTGCCACACCGGCCGGCATTCGTGCTTCTTCCAGAAATTCGAAGGTACGGTGGACGGCGGCGACTGGGTCGCGGTCGAGCCGGTGCTGAAAGACCCCGAACACATCTACAAATGACGCAATCGACCGAAGACACGCTGCTGCGCCTCGCGGCCGTGATCGACAGCCGCAAGGGCGGCGATCCCGATCAATCGTACGTATCGCGCCTGTTCCACAAGGGCGACGACGCCGTGCTGAAGAAGATCGGCGAAGAGGCGACGGAAGTCGTGCTGGCCGCGAAGGACGTGCGCCAGGGCGGCGCGCCGAGCGCGCTCGTCGGCGAGGTGGCCGACCTGTGGTTCCACTGCCTCGTGATGCTGTCGCATTTCGACCTGAGCCCGGCCGACGTGATCGCCGAGCTCGAGCGCCGCGAAGGCTTGTCGGGCATCGAGGAAAAAGCGCTGCGCAAGCGCCGCGAGCGCGAGGAAAACGGCGGCTGACGAACAGGGCCCGCCGCGGTGGCAACAGTGCGGTAAGCTGTAAGAATTGTCATCTAACGGGGGTAGCATCATGAACGATACGTCGAACCAGTTTCCGACGCCGGCGGTGCCGGGCGCCGCGGATGCCGAGCGCCTGAACGGGCTGCGCACGCTGACCCACGTGCTGTACGGTCTTTATGCGTTTCACTGGCTGACGGGCGGCGTCACGGGCATCATCGCGATCATCATCAACTACGTGAAGCGCGGCGACGTGGCCGGCACGCCGTACGCCGATCACTTCGAGTGGCAGATCCGCACGTTCTGGCGCGCGCTGATCGCCTACGTGATCGGGTTCGCGCTGATGTTCGTCGTGGTCGGATTCGTCGTGATGTTTGTCACGTGGATTTGGACGCTGTACCGTATCATCAAGGGTTGGCTGTACCTGAACGACAACAAGACGCTCGATCCGCAGGCGTGGTTCTGACCGGCCGCACGCGGGCGTTTGCAGGAGCAACATGAGTCACGATCCGAATTGCCTGTTCTGCAAGATCGCGGCAGGCGAGATCCCGAGCACGAAGGTGCACGAGGACGACGAATTCGTCGCGTTCCGCGACATCCGCCCGGCGGCCGACACGCACGTGCTCGTGATTCCGCGCCGGCACCTGCCGACGCTGTCGGCGGCGGTCGACGCCGATGCGCCGATGCTCGGCCGGCTGATGCTGCTCGTCGCGCGTCTGGCCGACCAGCTCGGCGTCGCGTATACGGGCGGCGAAACCGGTTTTCGCACGGTGATCAACACGGGCCCGGGCGGCGGGCAGGAGGTCTACCACCTGCACGCGCATATCCTGGCCGGCCCGCGCCCGTGGCAACGGATGGGTTGACGACGCGGGGCGTTTCCCCGCATCCGATAGTCGAAGCCGGCGCGTCGCCGGCGATTTACGCCGCACCGCGGCGTGGTTGAGGAGAGGTTTCATCATGGGTGGATTGAGCATTTGGCACTGGCTGATCGTGCTGCTGATCGTCGCGCTGGTTTTCGGTACGAAGAAGCTGCGCAACATCGGCAACGATCTGGGCAGCGCCGTGAAGGGTTTCAAGGACGGCATGAAGGAAGGCGAAACGCCGGCCGACGCGCAGCAACTGCCGCGTTCGGGCGCGGTCGACGTCAACGCGAAGGAAACGACGCGTTCCGATTCGAACAAGGCGTAACGCCGGCACGCTGAGGCATTCGCGATGCTGGATCTCGGTCTTTCAAAGATGGCGCTGATCGGCGTCGTCGCGCTCGTCGTGCTCGGCCCCGAGCGCCTGCCGCGCGTCGCGCGTACGGCAGGCGCGCTGTTCGGCCGCGCGCAGCGGTACATCAACGACGTGAAGGCCGAGGTCTCGCGCGAAATCGAACTCGACGCGCTGCGGACGATGAAGACCGATTTCGAATCGGCCGCGCGCAATGTCGAGACGACGATTCACGATAACCTGCGCGAGCACGAGAAGGAACTGAACGATACGTGGCATTCCGCGGTCGGCGGTCTCAACGAAGGCTCGGTCGATGCCGGCCTGCACGGTAGCGACACGCCCGCGGCGCCGTCGTGGCGTGGCGGCAGCACGGCCGCGCTTGCGCCGAAGCGTCGCAACTGGCGCATCAAGCAGGCGGCGACGCCTGTCTGGTACAAGCGCGCGACGACCCGCCGCACGCACGTGCAGTCGGGCGCCGCGCGTGTCGCGCGCCACCAGCCGGCCAGCCTGCGCCGGCCGACGCGCTTCTTCTGAGTCGAGCGCATGCTCGCTCGTCAATCCTACCGAGGGCCGGTGTGAGCGACCCCCAGCAGAACCCGGGCGACGCCCCGGAAGAAACCTTCATTTCCCATCTCGTCGAGCTTCGCGATCGCATCATTCGCGCGGGGCTGGCCGTGATCGTCGTGTTCGTCGGGCTCGTGTACTGGGCGCCGGACATCTTCAAGCTGCTCGCGCGGCCGTTGATGGAGAACCTGCCGAAAGACGGCAAGATGATCGTCACCGACGTCACCGGCTCGTTCTTCGTGCCGATGAAGGTCACGATGCTCGTCGCGCTCGTGATCGCGCTGCCGATCGTGCTGTACCAGATCTGGGCGTTCGTCGCGCCGGGGCTGTACCAGCACGAGAAGAAGCTCGTCACGCCACTCGTCGGCAGCAGCTACGTGCTGTTCCTGTGCGGGATGGCGTTCGCGTACTTCCTCGTGTTCCCGACGATCTTCCGCGTGATGGCGCATTACAACGCGCCGCTCGGCGCCGAGATGACGACCGACATCGACAACTACCTGAGCTTCGTGCTCGGGATGTTCATCGCGTTCGGGGTCACGTTCGAGGTGCCGATCGTCGTCGTGCTGCTCGTCAGGATGGGCGTGCTGTCCCTGAAGAAGCTGAAGGAGATGCGGCCGTACGTGATCGTCGGCGCATTCGTGGTCGCGGCGGTCGTCACCCCGCCGGACGTGTTCTCGCAACTGATGCTCGCGCTGCCGCTGATCGTGCTGTTCGAGATCGGCCTGTTGGCCGCGCGGTTCTTCGTGCCGAAGAAGCCGGTAGAAGAGGGCGAGGCGGGGAACGGCGAAGCCGCGAGTTGACGGCGCGGCGCCGGGGCGGCTTTCCGGCCCGGCCGGAGGCGCCCGGTACCGCGGTGGGCCGCCAGCCAGCGCATCGCAAAGCTACCTTCCGGCACCGGACGTCGTTTGAAGCAAAGCAAAAGGGCAGCCAACCGGCTGCCCTTTTCCGTTTCCGCGTCGCATCATGACCGACAGGCGGCGTGCGGCCCGCCGACCGTCATTCGCTATCGCCGTCCTGCTCGTCGAGCGTCTGCTTCGGCGGCGGCGGGCGCTTGCCGATCACGACGTTCACGTCGAACTGCTTGCCCTTGCGTACGACGTGCACCTTGGTCGGCGTGCCCGGCTTGATCTGCGCGACGACGTTCAGCAGCTTCGTCGTGTCGGTGATGTCCTCGCTATTGACGCTCACCAGGATGTCGCCCGGCTTGATGCCGGCCTTGTCGGCCGGGCCGCCTTGCAGCACGCCCGCGACGATCGCGCCCGATTTCTGCTGGAGCCCGAACGACTCGGCGATTTCCGGCGTGACGTCCTGCGGCTCGACGCCGATCCAGCCGCGCGTGACCGAACCCGTCGTGATGATGCTTTCGAGCACCGTGCGGGCGGTCGAAACCGGAATCGCGAAACCGATGCCGAGCGAGCCGCCCGAGCGCGAGTAGATCGCCGTGTTGATGCCGAGCAGATTGCCGTTCACGTCGACCAGCGCGCCGCCGGAGTTGCCGGGGTTGATCGGTGCGTCGGTCTGGATGAAGTTCTCGAACGTATTGATGCCGAGGTGGTTGCGGCCGAGCGCGCTGATGATCCCCATCGTGACCGTCTGGCCGACGCCGAACGGGTTGCCGATCGCGAGCACGACGTCGCCGACGCGCGACTGGTCGGAGCGGCCGAGCGTGATCGTCGGCAGGTTCGTCATGTTGATCTTCAGCACCGCGAGATCCGTTTCGGGATCGCTGCCGATCACCTTCGCGGTGCCCGTTCGGCCGTCGGCGAGCGCGACTTCGATCTGGTCGGCGCCGTCGACGACGTGCTGGTTCGTTAGAATGTAACCTTCAGGGCTCACGATAACGCCCGAGCCGAGGTTGGCTGCCGGCTCGTCCTGCTGCTTGCGGGCGTTGCGGTCGCCGAAGAAGTAGCGGAACAGCGGATCCTTCGCGCGCGGGTCGGGCGGCAGCGAGCCGTCCTTGCTGGAGAACACGTTGACGACGGCCGGCATCGCCTTCTGCGCGGCTTCGGCATACGACGTGGTCGCCGGAGCGCCGCCGATGCCCGGCGCGACCTCGCGCAGCGCGACGATCGGCGTGGCGAGCTGCTTGCCGAGCTGTCCTTGCCGTTGCAGCCATTGCGGCTTGAGCGTCACGACGATGAACATCAGCGCGAGCAGTACGGTCACCGCCTGCGCGAAGAACAGCCAGAAGCGTCTAAGCATCTGAATGGATTAGAGGTTTATATGGATCGGATCGAACTTGAATTGTACTTGAACAATACCCTTGAAACCGCGCGCTTCAAGGACTATTGCCCGAACGGCCTGCAGGTCGAGGGGCGCCGCAAGATCGAGAAGATCGTCACCGGCGTGACGGCGTCGGTCGCGCTCCTCGAAGCGGCGCTCGAATGGGGGGCGGATGCCGTGCTCGTCCATCATGGCTATTTCTGGCGCAACGAGGCGCCGCAGATCACGGGCCGCAAGTATCAGCGCCTGAAGCTGCTGCTCGCGAACGACCTGAACCTGTTCGCGTTCCACCTGCCGCTCGACGCGCATCCCCAGTTCGGCAACAACGCGCAGCTCGGCGAAAAGCTCGGCCTGATCGGCGACCAGCGTTTCGGTGAAGGCGACCTCGGCTGGATGGCGACGCTGCCGATGCCCGTCACGCTCGAGCACTTCGTCGCGAAGGTCGAACACACGCTCGGCCGCACGCCGCTCGTGCTCGGCGATCCGGACACGCAGCTGCGCCGCATCGCGTGGTGCACGGGCGCCGCGCAAAGCTACTTCGACGCGGCGATCGACGCCGGCGCGGACGTGTTCCTGACCGGCGAAGTGTCCGAATCGATCACGCATGCGGCGGCGGAAAGCGGCGTCGCGTTCGTTGCGGCGGGGCACCATGCGACCGAGCGCTACGGAATCCAGGCACTTGGGCGCCACTTGTCCGAAGAATTCGATCTCGAACACCTTTTTATCGATATTCATAATCCGGTCTGAACGCCGGATTTGCGGCAGCGCATCGAAATTCCACAATGTAGCAATTGCTTAAAAGTGAAATGATTTAATTGCTCCGATAGTGGGGGATAACCCTTAACTATCAATCACTTCGAAGGGATTTTCATCTCCGGGCCTTGTAAATGGCGACTCCATTCGAGCAAACTAGCGGCGGAATGGAAAGTCGTGACGGAAAATCCAACTCAGAAGTGGGGCGTGTGATGCGAGACAAGGAAGAGAAACGCGTCGACAGCGGCCGCCGTACCTGGCTGATTGCGACATCCGTAGCAGGTGGCGTAGGAGGCGTAGCCACCGTCATACCTTTCGCGGCGTCGCTTGCGCCGTCCGCGAAAGCGAAAGCGGCCGGGGCCCCGGTCGAAATCGACATCAGCGGCCTGAAGCCCGGCGAGATGGTCACCGTGCCGTGGCGCGGCAAGCCCGTCTGGATCCTGAATCGCACCGATTCGATGCTGGCCGACGTGGTCAAGGCCGACAAGGAAGTGGCCGATCCGACCACGAAGTCGCCGTATTCGATGCCGTTGCCAGCCTATTGCGCGAACGAATATCGGGCACGGGCCGATCGCAAGAACATTCTCGTCGTGATGGCCGTGTGTACGCATCTCGGCTGCACGCCCAGCCAACGCTTCACGCCGGGTCCGCAGCCGAACCTGCCGGACGACTGGCCGGGTGGTTTCCTGTGCCCGTGTCACGGTTCGACCTACGACCTCGCCGGTCGCGTGTTCAAGAACAAGCCGGCGCCTCAGAATCTCGACATCCCGCCCTACATGTTCACGTCGGCGACGACCCTCGTGATCGGCAAGGACGAGAAAGGAGAAGCGTGATGGCCGCCGACAACAAGGAAGTCTCCACGACAGGTTTCACCGGCTGGATCGACCAGCGCTTCCCGCTCACGTCCACCTGGAAGAAGCACGTATCCGAGTACTACGCGCCGAAGAACTTCAACTTCTGGTACTTCTTCGGCTCCCTCGCGCTGCTGGTGCTCGTGAACCAGATCGTCACGGGCATCTTCCTGACGATGAACTACAAGCCCGACTCGACGCTCGCGTTCGCGTCGGTCGAGTACATCATGCGCGAGGTGCCGTGGGGCTGGCTGATCCGCTACATGCACTCGACCGGTGCGTCGATGTTCTTCGTGGTCGTCTACCTGCACATGTTCCGCGGGCTGCTGTACGGGTCGTACCGCAAGCCGCGCGAGCTCGTGTGGATCTTCGGCTGCGCGATCTTCCTGTGCCTGATGGCCGAGGCGTTCTTCGGCTACCTGCTGCCGTGGGGCCAGATGTCGTTCTGGGGCGCGCAGGTGATCGTGAACCTGTTCTCGGCGATCCCGTTCGTCGGCCCGGACCTGTCGCTGTGGATTCGCGGCGACTATGTCGTGTCCGACGTCACGCTGAACCGCTTCTTCGCGTTCCACGTGATCGCGATCCCGCTCGTGCTGGTCGGCCTCGTCGTCGCGCACCTGGTCGCGCTGCACGAAGTCGGGTCGAACAACCCGGACGGCATCGAGATCAAGGCGAAAAAGGACGAAAACGGCATTCCGCTCGACGGCATCCCGTTCCACCCGTACTACTCGGTGCACGATTTCCTCGGCGTGTGCGTGTTCCTGATGGTGTTCGCGCTGATCGTGTTCTTCTCGCCGGAGATGGGCGGCTACTTCCTCGAGGCGAACAACTTCGTCCCGGCGAACCCGCTGCAGACGCCGCCCGAGATCGCGCCGGTCTGGTACTTCACCGCGTTCTACGCGATGCTGCGCGCGACCACCGACCCGTTCAAGATCGTGCTGATGATCGTGATCGCGCTGCTCGGCGTGCTCGCGCTGATCCGCGCGCGCGGCAAGTGGAAGATCGGGCTGCCGGTGCTGGCCGCCGCGATCGTCGTGTTCATGTATCTGACCGAGTCGAAGTTCTGGGGCGTCGTCGTGATGGGCTCGGCGGTGATCTCGCTGTTCTTCCTGCCGTGGCTCGACCGCAGCCCGGTGAAGTCGATCCGCTACCGGCCGCTGTTCCACAAGGTGTTCCTCGGGATTTTCGTCGCGGCGTTCCTGACCCTCGCGTTCCTCGGCACGCGGCCGCCGTCGCCGGCGGCGACGCTGATCGCGCAGTTCTGCGCGTTGGTCTACTTCGCGTTCTTCCTCGGCATGCCCGTCTGGACGCCGCTTGGCACGTTCAAGCAGCCGCCGGAACGGGTGCGCTTCAAGCCCCATTAACGTGAGCGAGGAGAGAACGACATGAAGAAACTGCTTTCGACACTCGCGCTGATCGGGGCCACCGCCTGTGCGCTGCTGGCGGCGCCGGCCGTGCGGGCGGAAGGTAATTTTCCGCTCGACCGGGCGCCCGATAACACGGAAAATCTCGTTTCGCTTCAGCACGGCGCGCAATTGTTTGTAAACTATTGCCTGAACTGCCACAGCGCGAACCTGATGCGCTACAACCGTCTGACGGATCTGGGCATATCCCAGAAGGAGATCGAAACGAATCTCCTGTTCACGACCGACAAGGTCGGGAACACGATGTCCGTGGCGATGCGGTCCGACGACGCGAAGAACTGGCTCGGCACCACGCCGCCCGACCTGTCGGTCGAGGAGCGTGCGCGCGGCCGCGACTGGCTGTACACGTATCTGCGGAGCTTCTACCGCGACGATACGCGGCCGACCGGCTGGAACAACGCGGTGTTCGAGAACGTCGGCATGCCCCATGTGTTGTGGCAGCTGCAGGGGCAGCGCGTTGCCAAATTCGAAGACAAGACGGACGAGGAGACGGGCGAGAAGGCCCACGTGCTCGTCGGCTTCCAGCAGGTCACGCCGGGCACGCTGTCGTCGCCCGACTACGATGCTGCGGTGGCCGACCTGGTGGCCTATATGACATGGATGTCCGAGCCGGCCCAGCAGACCCGCAAGCGCCTCGGCGTGTGGGTGCTGATCTTTCTCGGTGTCCTGACTTTCCTGGCCTGGCGGCTCAATGCCGCGTACTGGAAAGATATCAAGTAAACACGCCTGACCGGCGTGGGGCCGGCGCAAGGCGGAACCCGTGAAAGGGGTTTCGTCGCGTGCCGGCCCTCGGCTTTTTTGAGGAAACGCAAATATGATGGTTCTGTATTCCGGCACAACTTGCCCGTTCTCCCAGCGTTGCCGGCTGGTGCTGTTCGAGAAGGGCATGGACTTCGAAATCCGCGACGTCGACCTGTTCAACAAGCCGGAAGACATTTCGGTGATGAACCCGTACGGTCAGGTGCCGATCCTGGTCGAGCGCGACCTGATCCTGTACGAATCGAACATCATCAACGAGTACATCGACGAGCGCTTCCCGCATCCGCAACTGATGCCGGCCGACCCGGTGCAGCGCGCCCGCGCGCGCCTGTTCCTGCTCAACTTCGAGAAGGAACTGTTCGTCCACGTCAGCACGCTCGAGAACGAGAAGGGCAAGGCGGCGGAGAAGAATCACGAGAAGGCACGCCTCGCGATCCGTGATCGCCTGACGCAGCTCGCGCCGATCTTCGTGAAGAACAAGTACATGCTCGGCGAAGAGTTCTCGATGCTCGACGTCGCGATCGCACCGCTGCTGTGGCGCCTGGATCACTACGGCATCGAGCTGTCGAAGAACGCCGCGCCGCTGATGAAGTACGCCGAACGGATCTTCAGCCGTCCGGCCTACATCGAAGCACTGACGCCGTCCGAAAAGGTCATGCGTCGTTAATGTTGCAATGAAGGCATGACGGAGCGGGCGGCGGCGTGCCGCGCGCCCGCTCCGGGTTCGAGGATTGTGATGCAAGAGATTTCAACGAAGCCTTATCTGCTGCGCGCGTTGTACGAGTGGTGCACCGATAACGGTTACACGCCGCATATCGCGGTGAGGGTCGACAACTCGACGCGCGTGCCGCGTCAGTTCGTGCGTGACGGCGAGATCGTGCTCAACATCAGCTTCGAGGCGACGAGCCAGTTGCAGATGGGCAACGAGTGGATCGAGTTCACGGCCCGGTTCTCCGGGAAGGCGCACAAGATCGAGATTCCGGTGGCCAACGTGCTCGCGATCTACGCGCGCGAGAACGGGCAGGGCATGGCGTTCCAGGTCGATGCGGTTGCAGGCGAGGGTGCGGATTCGGGTGCGTTCGACGATGACGCCGCGCCGGCCGATGACGCGCAGCGCGACGAGTCCGTATCGCCGTTGGCGCCCGTCGCCGACAGCGGGGCGAACGAGGAGCCGTCCGAAGGCGCCGACGAACCGCCGAAAACCGACGGCGACGGCTCGAAAGGCGGCAGCAGACCTCGCCTCAAGATCGTGAAATGAGGTAGAATCTCGCGCTACGCCGGCTTAGCTCATCTGGTAGAGCAGTTGATTTGTAATCATCAGGTGGCGGGTTCGAGTCCTGCAGCCGGCACCAAATCCGAAAAGGGGTTACGGAGTTTTCCGTAACCCCTTTTTCGTTCATGGGGCTGCGCGCCGTGATGTCGCGAGCACTGTCGTTACCCCCTTTTTCTTGTCACGCCCGCGTCACGCCGCATCTCTAATGTTGCACGTTCCCGCCGCGGCAGCATTGTCGCGATCGGGGTGTGCGTGATCGCATCCGACGCCGTGCCCGCGTCGCGCAGGATCACCCGGGATCTCGCTCCCGGCAGCGCATCGGCTTCGGCCTCCCATCCATTCCATTCGAAAACGTGATCGACGCCGATCGAATGCATCGCGGACGATCAGGAGACATGGACCATGTTGAGTCCGCATGAATTCTCTATGCTGCTGCGCATTGCGCGCGCGCCCGACAGTGTCGACCTCGCGAACCCGGCGTTCGCCGTGCTCGTCGAAAAGCAGCTGGTCGACGACACGCAGGTACGCGTAGACGAGATAGCGGCGCGCCCGGCGCTGACGCCGATTGGCCAGATGCTGCTTGCCCGCTTCGACGAGGCGGCCTGACGGAAAACGGAAAAGAGGAAGGAGGCAAGACGCTTGCATCTGCGCGTCACGCCTTCGCCGCAGCGAAAAGCGTGACGCATTGAGCGCGCGCCGAACCGCTTACTGCGCGACCGGCACCGTCACGTCGCTGCCGAACCAGTGCGTCGAGATCTTCTTCAGCGTGCCGTCCTTGCGCAGCGACTCGAGCGCATCGTTGATCGCCTTCTCGAACTTCGGGTTGCCCTTGCGGAACGGGATCGCCATCTCCTGCTTGCCGCCGTTCAGCACCGCCCCCGAGCGCAGCGGCAGGTTCGACGTCTTGATCATGTACGGCAGCATCAGCCGATCGTCGAGCGTCGCTTCGATCCGACCTGCGGCGAGGTCGCGCAGCTTCTCCGGCGCGCCCGGATACGTCTGCACCTCGATGCCCGGCACGCTGCGCGCCATCTGGTCGTAGTTGGTGCCGAGCGTCACGCCGAGCTTCTTGCCCTTGAAGTCCTCGAGCGACTTGAAGTTGCGCGTGTCGTCCTTGCGCTGGATCAGTTGCGCGGCCGAGTACGTGTACGGCTCGCTGAAGTCGAGCGCTTCCTTGCGTTGCGGCGTGATCGTGACCTGGTTGACGATCACGTCGAACTTGCCGGCCTGCAGCCCCGCGATGATGCCGCTCCATTCCGTCGGGACGAACTGCGTCTTCACGCCGAGCTTGCCGGCGACCGCGTTCGCGACGTCGACGTCGAAGCCCTCGAGCTGGCCGGACGTGCCGCGCGAGTTGAACGGCGGATACGTGCCTTCGAGGCCGACCCGCAGCACGCCGGCTTTCTTCACGGAATCGAGCAGGTCGTCCGCGTGCGCGGCGACGGCCGTGAAGCCGAGGGCCGACGCGAGCAGCAGGCCTGACAGCAGGAACTTCGAACGTTTCATCGCAGATCTCCAGTGGTCAGCAGGGTGTTGTGGTGAGCGCCGGGCACCGGGCGCTGACCGGCCTCGGTGGGCCGCAATACGGGCACGTAGACACTACTCGCAACCGCGCCGCACCGGAAGTCGAATTGGCCCTGATTGCACTCGATTTCAGCGGATTGAAGGCGGCAATGCAGTGTGACGGCAACCGCTGTGCACGGCGCCTGCCTGTTCGAGCGTTCGCCGCGGGCATTCGGAATCCGCTTAAAAATAGTCTTTTAAATCAGGTCATTTTTCCGATTCGGGCCGTAATTTGTCTGTAAAATCGCGCGAGCGAAATCGCTCAGCGCGCCATCCGAGGGCGCGTCAAAAGAAGAAAAGGCCGTTGCCATGAACATGCAGAACACTGTCGCCGCATTGCGCGGCGGGTTGCTTCAGCAGGACCGGCTGCTGAAGCTCGACACCCCGTTGGGGGCGAACGTGCTGACCGTGCAGCGGGCGGTCGGCCGCTCACGCATCGGGCGCGCGTACGAATTCACGCTGGACGTGCTGTCGACCGACAGCGATGTGGAGCTTAAAAAGCTGATCGCGCAGCCGGTCACGTTGTGGATCCAGCAGGGCGATCGCAGCTACCGGCCGGTGAATGGCTATGTGCACACCGCGCGTCGTCTGGGCGCCGACGGTGGGCTCACGACCTATCAGCTCACGTTCGCCGATTTCACCCATTTCCTGAAGTTCCGTCGCGACCAGCGGATCTGGAACGATACGACCGTCGACCAGATCATCAGCGACGTGCTGGACCAGCATCCGCAGGCGAAGGGCCATTTCCGCTTTGCGCTGTCGAAGCCGTTGCCGAACCGTTCGTACACGCGCCAGCACGACACCGACTGGCATTTCGTACATCGGCTGATGGAGAGCGAAGGCCTTTACACCATCTGGCAGCAGGCCGACGACGGCAAGTCGCATACGCTCGTGATCACCGACAACCTGCAGGCGTTTGCGCCGCTGTCGCCGCAGGCCGTGCGCTTCTATCACGGCGGCGCGGCGAGCGAAGCCGACGCGCTTACGCAATGGTCGGGCACGCGCACGCTGCAGAGCGTCACGCGATCGACACGCACGTTCGACTACAAGAATCCGTCGCAACCGTCGAACCCGAAGGGCACGACGCTGCCGACGATGGCCGGCCAGGGTGAATTGCCCGACCAGCTCGAAGTCTACGAGTACACCGGTGCGTACACGTATCTGGACCAGACGCGCGGCGACCATCTGACGAAGATCCGGATGGAGCAGTGGGAGTCGGAGGCGAAGCGCTTCCACGGCGCGGGCGGCGTGCGTGCGATCGATGCCGGCCGGCGCTTCACGCTGGCGGACCATCCCGAACACGATCGCGATCCGGCCGATCAGCGCGAATTCGCGACGATCGGCGTCGAATGGTGGATCGAGAACAACCTGCCTGTTGCCAACAGCAGTGCGGACTTCCCGTACAGCCTGCGCGATGCGCTGACGCAGGCGCAGGACGGCTATGGCGCCGACCCCGCGTTTCGCGTGCCGCACGACGACGGCTCGGTCGGCTTCTATCTCGTCGAGGTCGAAGCGCAGCGCGTCAGCGTGCCGTATCGCAGCCCGTTCGAACACGAGAAGCCGAAGATGCATCTCGAGACGGCGATCGTCGTCGGGCCGCAGGGCGAGGAAGTCTATACCGACGAGTTGAACCGGATCCGCGTGCAGTTCGTGTGGGATCGCCTGAACCCGGGTAACGAAAACGCGTCGTGCTGGGTGCGCGTCGTGCAGTCGGACACGGGTGGCGGCTACGGCGGCGTGCACGTGCCGCGCATCGGCGAGGAAGTGCTGATCGACTATGTCGGCGGCGATTGCGACCGACCGCTGGCCGTCGGGCGCGTGTACAACGGCGCGAACCAGCCGCAGTGGCATAGCGACGGGATTCTGTCAGGGTATCGGTCGAAGGAGTATTCGGGCGGCGGCTACAACCAGCTCGTGATGGACGACGCGACGGGGCAGAACCGCGTGCAGCTGATGAGCAGCAGCGCGAACAGCCTGCTGCATCTCGGCTACATCATCGACCAGAGCGGCAATTCGCGCGGGTCGTATCTCGGCAGCGGGTTCGACTTGCGCTCGGATGCGTATGGCGCGGTGCGGGCGAGCCAGGGCCTGTACGTCACGACCCATCCGAGGGCGGCGAACAGCCAGCCGCTCGACGTGAAGGAAGCGCAGCAGCAGCTCGTGGCGGGCGAGAGCCTGATCGAAGCGATGTCGGGCGTGAGCGAGCAGCATCAGGCGGAAAGCCTGAAGGAAGCGCACGACACGATGCGTGCGTTCACCGACGCGACGCAGGACAGTGCATCGGGTAACGCGTCCGGCGGACGTACGGCGGGCGGCGGCACCGGCAGCGCGAACGCATTCAAGGAACCGGTGATGCTGTTCGGCAGCCCGTCGGGGATCGGGATGTCGACGCAGCAGTCGGTGCACGTGGTCGCGAACGATCACGTGAACGTCGCGAGCGGGCAAAGCGTGCATGTCGCGGCGGGCAAGTCGCTGATCGGCAGCATCGGGCAGAAGCTGAGCCTGTTCGTGCAGAACGCGGGGATGAAGCTGTTCGCGGGCAAGGGCAAGGTCGAGATCCAGGCGCAGTCGGACAACGTCGAGGTGACCGCGCAGAAGGCGGTAAAGGTTGTGTCCGCAACCGACCGGATCGAGATCGCGGCCGATCAGGGCATTTTGCTGACGAGCGGCGGCGGGTATATCCGCATCAAGGACGGCAACATCGAGATTCATGCGCCGGGCGCCATCGATGTGAAGGGGGCGTCGCATACGTTCGCGGGTCCGGCGAGCATGGGGTATCCGTTGCCGAGCCCGCGGCCGGATCAGCCGGGGCAGCTCGAACTGTTTCACAAGTACGTGAACGGCGAGGCGGTGAAAGGCGGACTGTTCACGGTGAAGGACGTGAACGGCGCCGTGCTGAAGAAAGGCGCACTCGACAACAGCGGTCATACGGTCGTGAGCGGGTTGCCGCCCGGCGCGGTGCGCGTCGAATTCGGGAAGGACCCACGCGAGTCGGATCAGCCGGCGAACTATTTCAAGCAGGCGAAGTGGCCGGCGGAGCCCGTGCAACCGTCAGCGGAAGCCGCGCAGGCCGCGGCGAGCGGACAGCTCGCGAGCCAGTTGCAGGGGATGGCGCCGGCCGCGACGACGGCGGCGATGGGGCTGGTGAGCGGCGGCAGCGCGGGCGCGGCCCTCGGCGGGCTCGCGAGCTCGGCATTGCCGACTGCGGCGACGGCGTTGGGCGGAGCCGGCGTTGCGTCGGCGTTGCAGACGGCCTCGACCCTGAGCGGTGCGGCGAAGCAGGTGGCCGGGATGGTTCAGGCCGCCCGTCAGGGCGGGCTTGCCGCGCTTGCCGCGCCGGCTGCGAATGCCGCGTCGGGCGCGTTGCAGAGCGCATTGCCGGGCGTCGCCGGCATCGCGGGCAAGGGCGCCACGACCGTGGCGTCGGCCGCGGGCGCGACAGGTATGAAGCTGCCGACGAGCGGGTTTGGCGGACCGCTGAAATCCTGAGAGGGCGGCTTGTCGGCCGTCTTTAAAAAATACGAATTGAACGAAGAACGACATGGCACAACAACTTCCACCGGGCGCGGAGAAGGAACAGGCTGTTACGTGGCTCAGCGATGTTTCCGCCAAGGACGTCGCGGCGGTCGGCAACCGCTTCGACGCATGGTTGCGCCGTATCAGCGGCAATCACATCACGTTCGAGGACGTGAAGACGTTTGCCGGCGCCGTACCGATCGTCGGCAACATCATGGCGATGGTCGACGCGCTGGGTGATATTGCCGAAATCGTCGAGAAGCGCGGTGGCCAGGTGCTCGACTACATGAGCCTTGCGATCAACCTGCTCGGCATCATTCCGATTCCGCCGACACTCGCGCCGTTCCGGATGTCCGCGCGCCCGCTGCTCGCGCTCGTCCGTCACGAATTGCTGGCGACCCGCAACAATCTCGGCGCGGCGATCATCTCCGTGCTGGTCACGCATATCAATGCGACCTGCGCGACCGAGATCGAGGATTTTCTGAACAAGCTGAAGGCTGGCCTCGTCGAACTGCTCGACGGATGCGCGTCGAAAGCCGAGGAGCTCATGATCGCGCTGGCGACCGGCATGGACAAAGCGCTGCACGGACAGCTCTTCGATGCCAACGCCAATCTGAAACGCCAGCAACAGCTTGCGCAGAAGATGGCGGACAACCGGCCGTGGTACAGCCCGAGCCGGGTCGGTGACGGCATCCAGTTCGCGTACGAGGGGACCAAGGCGCTGGGGAAGAAGGTTGTCAACAAGGCGGCGGGCACGGCGGCGAAACTTGCGCCGGATGCGTGGCTCGAGCCGTTTCGCAGCACGGTGACCTTCCTTCGGACCGAGGCGCCGAAGATCGCGAAGTCGATCCGTTCGCTCGCCGGCAGCGAAGAAGGCAAGATGATGTGGCTGGTCGTGCAGCTGATCGAGGCGGTCGGGCGGGTGAAGGCACGTGCGAAGCTTCATGAGCAGACTGCGGACGTCAAGGCGAGCGGGAAAAGCCAGGCGAAGAAGACGCGCGGGCAGGAGGGGCTCGAGAAAACGGAGGGGCAGGCGCCGGCCGAAGGGCCGGGGAAGAGCACGTGCAAGGCGTGTGGGGTCGGGGCATCGCCGGCATCGATCGACTTCGCTTTCGGTGACGAAACGTTCTCCCACGTGGATTTCGACCTGCCGGGCGCCATGCCGCTCGTTTGGGAGCGTACGTATCGCTCCCGGCTGTCGGCCTATGACAACGGAGAGCTGGGCGCGCGGTGGATTACGCCGTACACGACGCGAATCGACATCAAGAACGGTCAGTGGATCTATCGCGATGTGGAAGGGCGCAGCATCGAGTATCCGGCACTGGCGGCCGGCGCGGCGCACGATGATCTGTCCGAGAATCTGACGCTGTCGCGGCTCGACGATACGTGGGTGACGATCGCATACGGCCATGACGCGCTGCATGTATACGAGCGCCGTGGCGACGCGTTCCGGCTCGCGATGCAGAAGGACCGTGCCGGCAACACGATCACGCTCGACTACGATGCGCTTGATCGCGTTGCACGCGTGATCGATGCGAGCGGCAATGTGCTCGCGTTCGAGCACGACCGGCATGGCCGGATCGTACAGATCGAGCATGTGCTCAAGGACGGTGCGCGTCGCACGCTGGCTCGCTACGAATACGATGCGAACGGCGATCTCGTGCGCGCGGTCGATCGTCATGGCAACGCGCGGACGTATCAATATCACCGCCACCTGGTGACGCGCTATACCGATCGCACGGGCCGCGGGATGACGCTCGAATGGGATGGCGCGGATGCTGAAGACAACGCAGACGCGAAATGTATTCGCGAATACGCCGACGACGGGAGTCTCGATCTTCGGCTCGCATGGAATCCGAACATCCGCCTGACCTACGTGACCGATGCCCTCGGTCAGACGACGCGGTACTACTTCAACATCCACGGCTACGTGTACCGGATCGTGTATCCGGACGGTAACCAGGAGTGGTTCCGGCGCGATGCCCACCACAATCTGGTATTGCATATCCGGCAGGATGGCAGCATCGAGCGGCGCGAATACGACGCGCGCGGCAATCTGGTTCAGCACGAACGGGCGGACGGCAGCGTTGTCGAGATGGCGTATGACGACAAGGATCAGATGATCCGGCTCGTCGATCCGAACGGGCATGTGTGGCAGCGCAAGTATGACGATGCCGGAAACCTCGTCGAGGAAATCGATCCGCTCGAGCATTCGACGAAGTACGAATACAACGACAAGGGTTTGCCGACGCAGATCATCGACGCAAAGGGCGGCTCGAAGACGATCGAGTACAACAATGCCGGGCAGATGACGAGCTATACGGACTGCTCCGGAAAGAAGACGGAGTGGCGCTACGACGACATCGGGCGTGTGATCGAGACAAAGGACGCGGCCGGCGGTGTGGCTGCCTATCGGTACGGACCGAACGGGCAGCCGACTGAAGTTCGCTCGCCTGCCGGCGTCGAGCAGCTCCAATACGATGCTGAAGGCCGCTTGCTCCGGCATACGGACCAGCTCAATCGTTCGACGCGATATGGCTACGATGCGGTCGGTCGCATTGCGAGTCGCGCCGATGCGCTCGGGCAGACGGTCGCGTATCGCTATGACCGTCTCGGGCGCTTGACCGCGTTGACCGATGCGAACTTTTCGACGTATCAGTTTCACTACGATCCTGCGGGGCGGTTGATCGAGGAAATCGGCTTTGACGGCAAGTCGACGCGCTATCAGTACGATCCGGACAGCGGCAGTCTTATTTCGATCGATGAAGCGGGTTGCGTGACGTCGGTCGACATCGATGTAAGCGGCCGACTGCTGAAGCGCGTCGCGGGGGAAAGCGAGGAACGGTTTGCCTACGATCCGAGCGGCAGGTTGATCGACGCGGTGAATCGGTACAGCCGCGTGCAGTTCTTCTTCGATCCAGTTGGTAATCTCGTGCGTGAACATCACGCCTACGATCTGTTCGGCGACCGGCGCAGCTACGTGTGGCATCACGAATACGACGAACTCGGCAATCGGCGGCGGACCGTTCGGCCGGACGGGCATGTGGTCGACTGGTTGATGTATGGCTCGGGACATGTGCACGGAATGTTGCTCGATGGCGAGGAGCGCGTGCAGTTCGAGCGTGACGATCTTCATCGCGAGACGGTGCGCGTGCTGTCGAGCAAGGTCGGGCAGCGCACGCACTACGATCCGGCCGGACGCGTGCTGCAGCAGACGATCCAGCGGTCGACGTCACCCGCGCCGCTTGCCGAGCGGCGGTATCGCTATGACGCGATGGGGCAGTTGTCGCGAATCGAGGACAGCCGCAAGGGCGGGACCGACTATCGATACGATCCGGTCGGACGGTTGATCGAAGCGATCAGTCCCATCGCGAAGGAACGGTTTGCATTCGATCCGGCGAGCAACATCATCGATCCGGTGCGGACCGCGGAGACGCCGGCATCGCGTCCGAGCCCGGTGCGGCCGGAAAGTACGTTGCCGGTCGAGGTGCCGAAGGTGCTCGGTAACCTGCTGAAGGCGTATGCAGGGATGCACTTCGAGTACGACGCACGTGGGAATCTGGTGCGCAAGCGTACGCCGGCGGGTGAGCAGGAATACGAGTGGGATGAGTTCAATCGCATGCTGTCTGCGCGCGTTGCCGAGACGTCGCGGCAGAGTCAGGTGCGGTATTTCTATGACGCATTCGGTCGGCGTATTGCGAAGGAGGTGAACGGCGAGCGGACGGTGTTCGGGTGGGATGGTGACACGCTGGCGTACGAGAGTGATGGCGAGCGCGGCACGCACTATCTCTACGAGCCGGGGACGTTCGTGCCGCTGGCGCAGTATGTGGCGGAGCGGGTCGAGGGGATCGCGACGCCGGTATGGACGAGTACCGACCGCTATGTGCCGGAGGAGGATCCGCTGCAGAAGGTGCCGGAGCGGCGGGGCGATGCGGCGGTGTTCTATTACCACTGCGATCAGATTGGTACGCCGCAGCTTCTAACGGACGATGATGGCGATGTGGTTTGGGAAGCGTCGTACAAGGCTTGGGGCGAAGCGCGGGAGGTGATTGAGCGGGCGTCGAAGGCGGCGGGGATTGTGGCGAGGAATCCGCTGCGGTTTCAGGGGCAACAGTTCGATGATGAGACAGGGCTCGCGTACAACCGGCATCGGTACTACGATCCGAGTTCGGGGCGTTTCGTATCGAACGATCCAATCGGTCTAGCCGGTGGCATCAACGTCTTCCAGTACGCGCCGAATCCAATCACTTGGATTGATCCACTTGGGTTGACTGGCACGTTCCCCTCGAATCCAGATGATATGACCAAAGTCCTGGGTGTCGATCCTAAGATTGGCGCGACGCCGGATGGAACGCCTCGATATACGTGGTTCCCGAACAGCAACACACGTATTCGCTATGAAAGCCATCCAGAAGGGTTGTGTCCATGTTCGCGGGGCTTCAATCCACGTCATCATGGCGCGCATTACCATGTTGAAACGAAGCCAGATGGTCTAAGCTGGGGCCAAGCCGCGCGTCGCGGGGCTATAAGCAAATCAAAACCGGATGGTTATACGCCAGGAAGTGGCACTGGCTTTACTCCGGGAGAAAATTTTCCGGGAGGGTAAAAGTGAAAGGTAGCGAAATTCTTGTCGCGGATGGTCAGATCGAAGCATTCTCTTACCAGGGGAACAGCCTGGCCGTCTCAGTTAAAACTGACCACGGAGCCTTTGATGTGATCTTCCATAGGGTCCTTGGGATGAAGGCATTTTCGCCGGAGGAGCAGGATTTGTCTCATTTGGCGGAAAGTTCCGCGAGTTCATTTCTCTCGGAAGTATGCATCGCGGTGGAGGAGCCGGTTGGTGGGTTCAGGGAGTTCAGCTTTATTTCCGCCTGGACCGACGAACCATTATTAACGGTCATTGCCGACGACGTTCAGGTTCGCAAAATGATGCTGTAGTAAGGGATTGTCTATGCTGCAACCGTCCTCTGCCGCCGCCGTGCGGAGTGGATTATAGCGAGAATGCGGGCGGAGGCGAAATTCAGCATCCGGTAGCCCAAGATATTTACGGCGCTGTTCCTAAGGATCCGCGTTCTCCATTTGCTCATGGTTGTTGTGGGGAACTCGATTCGCTTAGTTAAATTGCTGCAGGCAATAATGTCAAGTCAATTGATGCGTTGAAAGATATTGCTCAAGACGCAACATCAACAACTATTTGAAAGGATGGGATCATTTGAAGTTCTGTCCCTTTTGTGCTCAAGTGATGCGGAAATTGGGAGTGTGTGACGAAGTGAAGGAATGAGTGATCATTGGGGGTGAATGAGATTGAGTCGCTTGAGGCGAATGGACTAGAAAATAATGTTTCATTCGATAAAATCAAGAATCATTACGCAAAGTTTATGCTTGATCTCATTCGCTGCTCTTGCGATCTGTGTGGTAAGCCTCGTCGGTAAAGTCGGAGAGATATTCGTCGAGGCACTGCATCCGTATGGCAATCAAAAGAATCCGGATTTTCCCATTGATCGTGATGCCTTTGATATTGATCGAAAACAATACTGGCAAGATCGAGTGGCAGAGGCGAACGTCTCAAAAAATGGGGGGATGCGATCTGTGATTCCATCAACAGTCGAGCGGTATCTGGCTGGATCTACTGGCGACATCGCTAGGAGTGATCCGAGAACAGCCATGAGGACACTTCAGGACCTCGGCGTTGCTTCAGATACTGATTTTGGACAGTTCTATCTCAAGTATCAGGGGAGCTTTATAAGCCCGCGACCTGTTGCGGAGTTGCTTGATGTCGAGGGGCCATCTATTCCCGCAATCCCGGATCAAACGGAATATGTTAGGAATCTGTACGGTATTCCAGAAGAGTATTTGGCTTTAACGTCGGATGAAGGCGAGGGAATGTACCTGTACGGCAAGGACGATGGTGCCGTCTACGACCTTGATATTTCCGTGCTAAATGATTTTATAAAAGGGAAGATCCCGGCCCGCTGGGCTACATTTAACGATTTCTTGATTTGGTATTTTGAATTGTCGGTGTAGGAAAAAGGGTCGCGCGAGCGGCCCTTGGCGTTATTTAGGGGCGAAATTGTTGCCACACGGCTGGTCTCACTTTGATTGATAAGGTCAGCTGAAGCGCATCGCCAGGAACGGTTTGCCTACGATCCGGTCGGCAATCTCGTGCGTGAACATCACGCCTACGATCTGTTCGGCGACCGGCGCAGCCACGTGTGGCATCACGAATACGACGAACTCGGCAATCGGCGGCGCACGGTTCGGCCGGATGGGCACGTGGTCGACTGGTTGATGTATGGGTCGGGGCATGTGCACGGAATGTTGCTCGATGGCGAGGAGCGCGTGCAGTTCGAGCGTGACGATCTTCATCGCGAGACGGTGCGCGTGCTGTCGAGCAAGGTCGGGCAGCGCACGCACTACGATCCGGCCGGACGCGTGCTGCAGCAGACGATCCAGCGGTCGACGTCACCCGCGCCGCTTGCCGAGCGGCGGTATCGCTATGACGCGATGGGGCAGTTGTCGCGAATCGAGGACAGCCGCAAGGGCGGGACCGACTATCGATACGATCCGGTCGGACGGTTGATCGAAGCGATCAGTCCCATCGCGAAGGAACGGTTTGCATTCGATCCGGCGAGCAACATCATCGATCCGGTGCGGACCGCGGAGACGCCGGCATCGCGTCCGAGCCCGGTGCGGCCGGAAAGTACGTTGCCGGTCGAGGTGCCGAAGGTGCTCGGTAACCTGCTGAAGGCGTATGCAGGGATGCACTTCGAGTACGACGCACGTGGGAATCTGGTGCGCAAGCGTACGCCGGCGGGTGAGCAGGAATACGAGTGGGATGAGTTCAATCGCATGCTGTCTGCGCGCGTTGCCGAGACGTCGCGGCAGAGTCAGGTGCGGTATTTCTATGACGCATTCGGTCGGCGTATTGCGAAGGAGGTGAACGGCGAGCGGACGGTGTTCGGGTGGGATGGTGACACGCTGGCGTACGAGAGTGATGGCGAGCGCGGCACGCACTATCTCTACGAGCCGGGGACGTTCGTGCCGCTGGCGCAGTATGTGGCGGAGCGGGTCGAGGGGATCGCGACGCCGGTATGGACGAGTACCGACCGCTATGTGCCGGAGGAGGATCCGCTGCAGAAGGTGCCGGAGCGGCGGGGCGATGCGGCGGTGTTCTATTACCACTGCGATCAGATTGGTACGCCGCAGCTTCTAACGGACGATGATGGCGATGTGGTTTGGGAAGCGTCGTACAAGGCTTGGGGCGAAGCGCGGGAGGTGATTGAGCGGGCGTCGAAGGCGGCGGGGATTGTGGCGAAGAACTCGCTACGGTTTCAGGGGCAGCAGGTTGATGCGGAAACGGGGCTGCATTACAACCGGCATCGGTACTATGATCCTGCGTTCGGACGGTTTACGTCGGCGGATCCAATTGGGCTAACGGGTGGCTCAAACGGATATGAATATTCAGCCAATCCGGTCGACAGCATAGACCCTCGCGGTCTAACAGCAGACCGACTTGGGCGAAACCTCGCTCGAGCAGGTAGACCTCTTCAACCAGGCCAAACGCCACACCACATCGTTCAGGAGAATTGCCGCAAGAGCTTGCCAAATAGCCACGTGCAAAAGTCACGCGAAATTTTGGAGCGGAGTGATATTGATATCGACTCAGCTTCGAATGGCGCTCGTTTGTGGGGTACTGGTAACGCTCAAGTACAGGTGCCGGGGCACCCAGGACGAGTTGCTGCGCGGGCTGACGGTACTTACCACGCTGGCGCTCACGTCCACGGCACCGATAATGATAAGTTGATATATCAAGTGCTTAAGGGTGTGGAGAAGAGGGGGGCAATGTTGAAAATGCTCTCCGTGATATTGGACAACGAATGGAAAACGGCAGTTGGAAAGGCACGTTCAGTTGCTGTTGTGATTAGGAGGGTGACGAAATGCTATTGGAAGAGCCAATTGTCGAGAATATGCTGGCTACGCTTCGGCAGGAGTTTGAGTCGTTCGACTCGACGAACCTCTACAATCGATATCGTGAGATCAGAGATTCGGTAGACGATTGGAGGTTTTCGTCGGGCGATTATTTTTCGTGTCTTCCATATGAAGAGCAGCGACAGGGCTTCTCCGCGCCGAAGTTGCTTAAGAAACGCTATGAAAGCGTTGACGAAGCACGCTGGCTTGGGAAATACAGTGCGGGCTTCCGGGCTGGAAAGCATGTTGTGACAGTCATGCCAGGTCAAAAGACCGTGCGAGCGCTTAGTGCAGATTTGTACCGCGAAGACGATGGTGTAATCGATGTATGTAGCATCACGTACAAGGGAATTGACCATCCCGAGAAGGTGACGTCTCGTGTGATCGGTATTGCGCGGATGAAACCGCTCGATGAGTCGAACAAGGTGTACGTTGCTGTCGGCGAGAGCGGGGCATTCGCGGTTTATCGTTACACATACTCTGCTGACGGAAAGCCGCTGACTGCGCTGGCGTTTTCGAAAGGATGGACGCGCGAATCTCAGTGGGACTTCCATTACGACTCGTCCGGCGAGTTGGATCAAATTACAGCAGGGCCGGCGACACTTTGGACACGCGCGTAGCGGCGCTTGTCGAGAGCGCAATTTGCATCTTTCTTTCCTCGTGTGCGTCTTTCGCGATCCACCTCCCTCCGCATGGCGGGAGGGCTGGCATCGCTCACGCTCGTCGTACCCATGACCGCCAGGCTGGATCGCCTCGGATAACGGTAACGGGGATCATTGCGCGGGAGGCAACCGTCGAGCCCTTAGCGATGCGCATCGAAGATGCTCGACCGACAGCGACCACCGACCCGGCTTCGCGTATCCGAAATGGGCATAATGGCGGCTCCCCTGACGCGAGCGCTACGACGACGCAGGCACCTTCGGAGCCTGTGACATCACAGCTCCTGTATTGACTTCAGTCCAGTTATAACCGCAATACCCATGTCGACAACCTCCGCGACGACCGCGTCGCTGAAACACATTCTCGAACACCCCGGTGACTTTTCCGGGTGGCTCTGTCTGCCGCCGATGCCATGGACGCTCGCTACAGAAGGCGTGTTCATCGAAGACGCGGAACATGCCGAAACCGCCACACCACCCACTACCGTAGCGCAGCCCGACTGGTGCGTCACACTACCGAGCGCGACGATCGAAGACATCGTGATCAACGCACATGACCAGGTCGACGAACCCAGCGTCGCGCAATTGCTCGACGCATTCGTGTTCTACGTCGACAACGAAGAATTCATTCTGCTCTGACGACGCACACCACGCGTCACAGTAAAAAAGGACTGCCAAGCGGCAATGCCGTTCAGTTCTTAACTGAACGGCATTGCCGCACGCGATCCTTTTTCCATGAAGCGGCGTCGAAAAACACGCGCTTGTTACGGCAACGAAATCGTCAAATTAGCCGACTCCGGCCCCACCTTGATCACCTGCGAATAAGGCGCCAACGCCTGCAGCGTCTTGTCCTTGAGATAAGTATTGAGCCCGAGATACCCAAGCAGCGCCACAAGCGCGAACACCGCCCCAATCGCCCAAACCGGCACCTCCCGCTTCAACCGATGCGCGATCTGATCCGGCAGCGGCCAATGCGGAGCAAACGCAGCGCGCTTGCCCTTCATATGCGCGATCTCGTCGCCTAGCCGTGCGGTGAGATAAGCGAGCTTTTCCGGCCCCTCGAGCAGATACTTGCCTTGGAACCCGAGCAGCAGGCACATGTGAAACACCTCGAGCGACTGCAACCGCGCCGCGCCCTGCGCACGACATTCCTCGAGATACTGGAAGAACTTTTCCCCCGCGAGCTGCTCGCCGAACAGCACGAGCTGCAGCGGCCGGCGTTCCCAGTCCGCGCGGATCTTGAACTGCGACGACAGCACCATCTCGTCGATCGCCGCGCAGAACGCGAACTTCGCGCCGTACACGTCCTCGGCGGCGATATTCAGCTTCTTCGCGCCGCGCTCGAAATCCGACAGGAATTCCTGGATTCGCGTGCTGAACTCGCTGGCGCTGTCCGGCTCCCGCTTGTTCTTGAGCAGGAACAGCATGAAGAACCCGTCGTACAGCAAATCGAGCAGCGAACGGGCCTGGAACGCGGAGTCCGTCGACGCCGGGCTATGCAGGGGCGGCGGCACGTTGTCGCCGAACAGGGAGGGCGCGTAGCTCATGATGTGACCGCGATCAGTTCGAATTTCAGGTCATTGATGCCAGTCGGCGCATAGATCATCGCGGACTGGGCCTGCAGCATGCGCTCGTACAGCGGGCTGCGCGAATCGAGCGCGAAGTAGCACGCGCCGGGGCGCACCGGAATCGCGGGCGGCACCTGCGGCGTGTACGACAGCCGCACGCCCGGCATCGCCGACAGCACGAGCTTGTCGACGTCGTCGGGCGCGCCGACCTTGAAGCGGGCCGGCACCGCGTCGACGAGCTCGACGCTCGGCATGTCCGCGGACACCGCGAGGTAGAACTCTGTCTTGTCGTCGATCTTGCCGGAATCGAGGCGGCCGAGGTGGAACGACGGGCGCACCTCGTCGAGCGTGATCGCGAAATAGCGCGTCGAGATCACGGTGTCGAGCAGTTCGCGCAGCATCAGGTCGAGACGCGCGAAGCTCGGGCCCGGATCGTCATGGCGATACACGGGCAGGTCGGCGAGCGTATAGCCCTTCGAGAACGTCATCAGCTGGCCCGCGAGGCGCAGCAGTTCCTGGAACAGCCGTTCCGGATGCAGCGCCGCGTGCTGGTGCAGGTGCGCGAGCGTCGCGAATGCGGCGTTCGCCGTGTGCAGCAGCCAGAACGACGCGATGTCGCCCGAGCGGAATTCGATGATGTTCTTCGACGGCTCGCGGTGGAAGCCGTACAGCGCGTTCACCTTCGCCTGCAGCGCGTCGACCAGCTGGCGCAGCCGCTGATGCAGGATCGGCGACGCTTCGATCGCGAGGCACGGCGGCACGAAGCTGTCGTCGATCTCGAAGCCGGACGTCGCGGTGCGGCGCACGCGCACGAGCGGCACCGACAGCAACTGGTCGCGCGGCTCGCTGTGCGCGATCAGCTTGACCTGCGTCTTCAGGAACGTGATGTCGGCTTCCGCGGCGTCGGTGAAGTTGTCGGCGACGCTCGTCTGCTCGCTGACGAACCGCGTCATGAAGCCAGCGGCCGGATCGTCGCTGTAGTTGGTGCCGTTCTCGCGCAGCGGATGCAACGCGAGATAGAACACGAATTCGTTGATGCCGTCGGGCAACGTGTCCAGCGCGATCGGCGGCGGCAGGTCGTCGGCCTGCGGCGCGGCATACAGCGCGCCGTCCGGGAACACGAGCGCGAGTTCGGCTACCCGCAGCACGTTGCTGCCGAGCGCGTCGCGATCGATGCGCACCGAGCGCACGCCCCAGTTGTACGGCTGGATCGCCTGGATGGACTCGAACAGGCGCGCCTCGTGGTACGCGTCCTGCCGTTGAAAGTGTTGAGGCCGGAGGAACAGTCCTTCCCCCCACAGCACCTTGGCCGAATAACTCATGTCAAATCCGGTTAATGTGGCGTTGCGACGTAATCGATTTGTTCGTGCCCGAATTAAATCGCCAATTGTTAACTCTTGTTAATTGACATTCGTGCGTCATGTTTAACCGCAGGACACCGAAGACAGCATATTCAGCGGTTGCGAAGGCGCACCCTGTTGCGGTGCGATGACCGTGCCGTCGGTGACCGTCATCGCGCAATTATGCAGGCCGATGATTATGCCGGATTTCTCCGACTTCGCCGGATCGAACGTCAGTTTCCATCGTTGCAGTGCGGGATCGCGGAACAGCGCGACGATACCGAATGCCTGCGCCTCGCGCGATACCTTCTCGGTCGCCGTATAGCGCTGGCCCGGAATCAGCGTGATTTCGCGCACGTTCAGCAGATCGGCGCCGAGTGCGGCTTTTTCCTTGGTCGGATCGGTAAAGGCGTCGAACGGCGCCTGCTGGAACGAGGTCGGGTCCTTCAGCGCATAGAGCCGGACGACGAGCGCGAGCGGCTTGCGGTCGGTCGCGGCATTCAGGTTCGGCGCGGCGGCCAGCGTGAGCCCGATGTTGCGCGGCGGCTTCTGCGCGTCGGGCACCTCGGGCTTGCCGATGCCGGCCGCGGACATCACGGCGCTCGCGGCCGAGCCGAGCAGCGGGGCGGCCGCGCATCCGGCCAGGAGGGCGCACGCAAGCAGCGGCAGCGCGTAGCGAATCATGGACGATCTCATCGTTTTTCCGGCGTGCCGCCTTTATCCCTGTCAAAACTGCCGGGCATTGCCGCGTGCGCTGCGTATCCCCGACGTTGCATCGTTCAACTATTAAGCACGCCCGCGTCGTGGCAAGCGCCCGGAAATTTTTTCCGCCGCCCCGGCGGCGCGTCGTGCGATCAGTAAAACTTGCGCGCTCCAGCCCGAGGAAAAACCGCTGCGAGCCCGCAGCGAGAGGCCATTCGAGGGGGTAGCGCCCGGTTTTAAAAGGAATTACTCTTCACACGACGATTGAATTATGAAAAATTGATCGGTACTATACCCGCGCGCTTCTTGCAAAGCAAAAGAACCAGATTCTCAACGATTTAAAACTCACGCGCCGGTGGATATAACGATGAAAGACCGTCTGTTCGCAAAACTGTCTGGGGTGGTGGTGGCTTGCGGCGTGATCGCCGGCTGTGCGAGCCAGCCGTCCGCGCCGCCGACTGCGGAAGTATTCAACAAGTCGCTGGCCGATGCAGACGCCGTCGCGAAGGCGGGGGATCAGGACAAGGCGCTGGGCCTGTACCAGCAGCTCGCGAAGTCGGATCCGACGCGCGAGGAGCCGTGGTCGCGCATCGCGCAAATCCAGTTCGCACAAAACCATTACGGGCAGGCGATCGTCGCCGCCCAGGAAGCGCTGCAGCGCGACGCGACCGATCGTCAGGCGAAGAGCGTGCTGGCCGTCGCCGGCCTGCGGATCGCGACGCAGTCGCTCGGCGAGCTGCGCCAGGATGCGTCGCTCGCGGGCGACGCGAAGTCCGACGCGCAGGCGCTCGCGAAGCAGCTGCGCGACACGCTCGGCGAGTCGGCGCTGTTCCCGCCGGAGCAGCGGGCGCAGTCGAAGAAGTACGGCGGCCGCCGTGCGGTTCATCGTGCGAAGGCGGGGGCCGCACCGGCCACGGACACGGCCGCGAGCGCCGCCCCGACGCCGACCCCGACGCCGCCCGCCGCGCAAAAGGGCAGCGCGGATCCGTTCGGCGCACTGCGCAACTGAAACCGCAACTGACGCGATAACCACAACTAACCTGGGAGCCGTCGAGATGGCCAAGAAAGAAAGCATTCAGAAAAGCTTGCAGAAAATACGGCCGCCGCGCGTCCAGCTGACCTACGAGGTCGAGAAGGGCGATGCGATCGAGGTGAAGGAACTGCCGTTCGTCGTCGGGGTCGTCGGCGATCTGGCGGGCCAGTCCGAAATCGAGCAGCCGAAGCTGCGCGACCGCAAGTTCGTCAACATCGACCGCGACAATTTCGACGACGTGATGAAGGCGATCGAGCCGCGTGCCGCGTTCCAGGTGGAAAACCGCCTGAGCCCGGAAGGCGGCAAGTTCGCGGTCGACCTGAAGTTCCGCTCGCTGTCGGATTTCAGCCCGGACGAAGTCGTCGAACAGGTCGAGCCGTTGCGCCGCCTGCTCGAGGCGCGTTCGAAGCTCGCCGACCTGCGCAACAAGCTCGCCGGCAACGACAAGCTCGAGGATCTGCTGTCCGAGGTGCTGAAGAACACGCAGCAGCTGCAGGAGCTCGCGAAGGGCACCGGCGGCGACAAAGACGGCGAATGACGACGGAGTGTTGAGATGAACCAGCAAACGGCTGCGGCCCAAGCGAGCGGCGCGGAATACGCCGCCGGGACTTCGCTGCTCGACGACATCGTCGAGAAGAGCAAGGTCGCGAAATCCGATTCCGAGCATGCGCGTGCGAAGGACCTGATCGGCGAACTCGTGCACCAGGTGCTCGACGGCACGGTGATCGTGTCGGACAACCTGTCGGCCACGATCGACGCGCGCGTCGCGGAACTCGACCGCCTGATTTCCACGCAGCTTTCCGCCGTGATGCACGCGCCGGAATTCCAGCGCCTCGAAAGCACGTGGCGCGGAATGGATTATCTGGTCAAGGAAAGCAACACGGGCCAGACGATCAAGATCAAGGCGCTGCACGCGCCGAAGCGCGACCTCGTGCGCGACTTCAAGGGCGCGAGCGAGTTCGACCAGAGCGCGCTGTTCAAGAAAGTCTACGAAGAGGAATTCGGCACGTTCGGCGGCTCGCCGTTCGGTGCGCTGATCGGCGATTACGAGATCTCGCGTCAGCCCGAAGACATGTACTTCATCGAGCAGATGTCGCACGTCGCCGCGGCCGCGCATGCGCCGTTCATCGCGTCGGCGTCGCCGGAGCTGCTCGGCCTCGAGTCGTTCTCCGACCTCGGCAAGCCGCGCGACCTCGGCAAGGTGTTCGACACCGTCGAATACGCGAAGTGGAAGTCGTTCCGCGACGCGGAGGATTCGCGCTACGTCGGCCTGACGCTGCCGCGCTTCCTCGGCCGCCTGCCGTTCAATCCGAAGGACGGCCAGACCGCGGAGAACTTCAACTTCGTCGAGGACGTCGACGGCACCGATCACGACAAGTACCTGTGGTGCAACGCGGCATGGGCCTTCGCGGCCCGCCTGACGGCCGCGTTCGACGACTTCGGCTGGTGCGCGGCGATCCGCGGCGTCGAAGGCGGCGGCCTCGTCGAGGACCTGCCGACCCACACGTTCAAGACCGACGACGGCGAAGTCGCGCTGAAGTGCCCGACCGAAATCGCGATCACCGATCGCCGCGAGAAGGAGCTGAGCGACCTCGGCTTCATCCCGCTCGTCCATTGCAAGAACTCAGATTACGCCGCGTTCTTCGCTGCGCAGTCGGTGCAGAAGCCGAAGAAATACAGCACCGACAGCGCGAATGCGAACGCCGTCCTGTCCGCCCAGCTTCAGTACATCTTCTCGGTATCGCGCGTCGCGCACTACCTGAAGGCGATGATGCGGGACAAGATCGGCAGCTTCGCATCGGCGCAGAACGTGGAGACTTTCCTCAACCGGTGGATTTCGCAATACGTCCTGCTCGACGACAACGCCTCGCAGGAACAGAAAGCGCAATTTCCGCTGCGCGAGGCATCCATACAAGTGTCGGAGATTCCGGGCAAGCCGGGCTCGTATCGTTCGGTCGCGTTCCTGCGCCCGCACTTTCAGCTCGACGAACTCTCGATTTCTCTGCGACTTGTCGCTGATCTGCCCAAACCGGCAAATTCATAAGCGAGTAGATCGCCCGGGCGGGCCGCCTGGGTAGGACGTTAAAACCACCTCTTTGGGGAGTCGAAGGGCCATGTTACATATGCACTTGCAGTTTGGTAGTCCCGCGGTGAAGGGCGAATCCGCGGACAAGGACCACCAGGGCTGGATCGAACTGAAATCGTGGGATCACTCGATCGTTCAGCCGCGTTCGGCAACCGCATCGACCGCTGGCGGTCACACGATGACGCGTTGCGAGCACGGCGACATGATCTTCACGAAGGAAATCGATTCGTCGAGCCCGCTGCTGTACCAGCACGCTTCGGGCGGTACCACGTTCGACGAAGTGACGGTCCATTTCTCGCGCGCGGACGGTGAAGGCAAGCGCGTGCAGTATCTGGAAGTCAAGCTCAAGTACGTGATCATCTCGAGCATCGCCCCGAGCGTTCGCGAGGAAGGTCTGCCCCTCGAGACGTTCTCGCTGAAGTACGCAGCCGTGCAGTGGAAGCAAACCCAGCAGAAGATCGGCGGCAACCAGGGCGGCAACACGCAAGGCGCCTGGAGCCTGACGAAGAACGACAAGACCTACGCGGTCTAAGGTCGGTTGCGGCAACGGGGCGCTTCGCGTCCCGTTGCCGTTTTCGCTGTCCACCCCGGCCGATGAAACGATTCGAACCCAGTTTTCTCGACAAGCTGTTCGACGACGAACCGCACCTGCCGGCCTCGGCAGCGATGCGGCAATTGTCGCTGGAAGAGCTGAAGAACACGGTCGCCCGCGACGTCGAGGCGATCCTCAACACCCGTATCGCCCACACCGAGAACGAGCTGGCCACGCTGCCGGAATGCCAGAAATCGGTGCTGACCTACGGGCTGAACGATTTCGCGGGGCTGAGCCTCGCGAGCCACTACGATCGCGCATTCATCTGCAAGTCGATCCAGCAGGCGATCGCGCGCCATGAGCCGCGCCTGCAGCAGGTGCAGGTGACGTTCGAGCTGAACGAGCAGGCCACCAACGCGCTCTACTTCGCGATCCAGGCGCTGCTCGTCGTACACCCGGCCGAGGAGCCGGTGAGTTTCGACGCGATGCTGCAACCGTCGACGCTGCAATACTCGGTCACGCGCGCACGCGCGGCGCGAATGCAGTAAATCAAGCCGCCGAGCGGGCCGGACCGCCCGGTGGTCAATCAGGTCCGGCAGAAATATTGAGGTTCGGGGTCGTCGATGGAAGAATTGCTGCCGTATTACGAACGCGAATTATCGTTTTTGCGGCGCTATTCGCGCGATTTCGCCGAACGCTATCCGAAGATCGCCGCGCGTCTCGCGGTGTCGGGCGAGCACTGCGAGGATCCGCACGTCGAGCGGATGATCGAGTCGTTCGCGCTGCTCGGCGCGCGCATCAACAAGAAGCTCGACGACGACTACCCGGAATTCACCGAAGCGCTGCTGGAAGTGCTGTATCCGCACTACCTGCGGCCCTTCCCGTCGTGCTCGATCGCGCAGTTCACGCCGGCTTCGCCCGGCCAGCAGACCGAGCCGGTCGTGATCGATCGCGGCACCGAGCTGAAGAGCCGTCCGATCCGCGGCGTGCAATGCCGGTTCCGCACCGCCTACGACGTGACGCTCGCGCCGATCCGCATCTCGGAGGCGCGCTATACGCCGGTCGCGCTCGCGCCGAGCGCGACGGTGCTGCCGTCGAACGCGACGGGCGTGATCTCGATCACGTTCGAATCGCTCGCCGCGCAGCTCGATCTCGGCGCGCTGAAGCTGTCGACGCTGCGCGCGCATCTGCACGGCGAGCAGTCGTTCGTCGCCGCGCTGACCGACTGCCTGTTCGTCAACGTGCTCGGCGCGTATGTCGAGCCGGAACGCAACGGCCGCTGGACCGCGCTGCGCAAGCTGCCGATCGCGCAGGCCGGCTTCGACGAGGACGACGCGCTGATCGACTATCCGGCGAAATCGCATCCCGCGTACCGGCTGCTCACCGAATACTTCGCGTTTCCCGACAAGTTCGATTTCGTCGACTTCGACCTCGCGGCGATCGCACGTGCATCGGGCCGCTGCCAGCGCGCGACGCTGCATCTCGTGCTGCAAGACGTGCGCAGCGATTCGCATGTCGCGCGCCTGCTGGAGTTGCTGACCGCAAGCCATTTCCGGCTGTTCTGCACGCCGATCGTCAACCTGTTCCGCCAGCACGGCGAGCCGATCCGCATCACGCACCGCGCGGTGTCGTATCCGGTGATCGCCGAGGCGCGGCGCGCATTCGCGTACGAGGTGTACTCGATCGATTCGGTGAAGCTCGTCCGGCAGCAGGCGCACGAGGAATCGGTGATCGAGTTCCGCCCGTTCTATTCGCTGCATCACGGCGAATCGGCGCGGATCGGCCATTACTGGTTCGCGCGTCGCAACGACTGGGTCGCGCAGAAGAGCCCCGGTTACGAAACCGAGATCTCGATCGTCGACATCGACTTCGAGCCGACGTCGCCGCAAACCGACACGCTGAGCCTCGACCTCACCTGCACGAACCGCGACCTGCCGGCGATGCTGGCGTTCGGCCTCGAGGGCGGCGACCTGTTCCAGGAAGGCGGCGCGCAGACGAGCGGCATCTCGATGCTGCGCCGCCCGACGCAGAGCGTGCGCTTCGAGCGCGGCCGCGCCGCGCACTGGCGGCTCGTGTCGCACCTCGCGCTCAATCACGTGTCGCTCGTCGCGCACGGCCTCGCGCCGCTGAAGGAAATGCTGACGCTGTACGACCTGCGACGCACGGCCGTGTCGATGCGCCAGATCGACGGCCTGGCCGGCGTCGAGCAGCGCGGCGCCGTGCAGTGGCTGCCCGGCAAGCCGTTCGCGACCTTCGTGCGCGGCATCGAGATCCGGCTGACGATCGACGAGGAACACTTCGTCGGCGCGAGCCTCGCGTCGTTCGTGCGCGTGCTCGACAGCTTCTTCGGGCTGTACGTCCACCTCAACAGTTTCGTTCAATTGGTCGTCGTGTCGAAGCGCACCGGCGAGGAGATCATCCGATGCAAGCCCCGAACCGGCGAATCGATCCTGGCGTAGTCGACGCGCTGCTCGACGAGCCGCATCGCTTCGAGTTCTTCCAGGCGGTGCGCGTGCTCGAAGGGCTGTTCGCGCGGCAGGCGTCGGATGCGCCCGGCGCGTGGCGGCAGGGCGACGTGGTCGCGCAGCGCATCGCATTCCGCAACACGCTGTCGCTCGGTTTCCCGCCGAGCGAGATCGAAGGCGCGCGCTCGTTCGACGGCGACGGCGCGCCGCTGAATTCGGACGAGCAGCGCGGCGCCGCGCTGGCCGCCGGCGAGCTCGGTCGCGTCGAGCTGACGCCCGCGTTCTTCGGGCTGCTCGGCGGGCAGGGCGCGCTGCCGCTGCACTACACCGAACAGATCGTCGCGCGCGAGCACCTGCGGCGCGACCACGCGGCGCGCGCGTTCTTCGACGTGTTCTCGAACCGCGCGACCGCGCTGTTCTATGCGGCGTGGAAGAAATACCGACTGCCGTTCCATTACGAACTCGACCGCGACGAGCGCTACCTGCCGCTGTTGCTCGCGATCGCGGGCGTGCCGAGCGACGAGGTGCGCGACAGTCTCGCGGCCGGCCCGGGCGGCGTGCTCGACGAAGCCGTGGCCGGCTACGCGCTCGCCGCGCGGCACCGGCCGATGTCGGCCGCCTACCTGCAGCGCACGCTGTCCGATTACTTCCGCGTGCCGGTGAAAATCGACCAGTTCGTCGGCAAGTGGTACGACGTGCCGCCCGACCAGCTGAGCGTGCTCGGCGAAGTCAACGCGGTGCTCGGTGCGACGGCGCTCGTCGGCGAGCGCGTGTGGCAGCGCGACATGCGCGCGCGGATCGTCGTCGGCCCGCTGTCCAAGCGCGACTACGAGGCGTTCCTGCCCGGCGGCGCGCACGCCATCGCGCTCGAACGGATGCTGACGCTGCTCGCCGGCGTCACGCTCGAGTACGAGGTGAAGCTCGTGCTCAAGCGCACGGAAGTCGGCGCGAGCGTGCTCGGCGCGGGTTCGCGGCTCGGGTGGGACGCGTTCCTGTGCACGCGCGACGCGCTCGAGGACCGCTCGGACGCCCGCTACGAACTGCACGTGATTCACTGACCTAACAACAACACGCAATCGAACCTGAGATCGACGCCATGAGCACGCCTCTGAAGACCCTGATCACGAAACTGAACCCGCTGTGCCGCCACGCGACCGAGCGGGCGGCGAGCGCGTGCCTGGCGCGCGGCCATTACGAGGTCGATCTGGAACACCTGTTCCTCGCGTTGCTCGACGAAGCGACGGGCGACCTGCCGCTCGCCTTGCGCGCGAGCCGCGTCGATCCACATGCGCTGCATGCCGATCTCGAACGCGAGCTCACGCGCCTGAAGACGGGCAACACGCGCACGCCGGTGTTCTCCGTGCACCTGATCGCGCTGTTCGAGCAGGCGTGGCTGATCGCGTCGCTCGATTCGCAGCTCGGCCGCATCCGGTCGGGGCATCTGCTGCTCGCGCTGCTGACCGCGCCGGATCTCGCGCAGTTCGCGCAGCGGATGTCGTCGCGGTTCGCGGAAATGAACGTGACGGACCTGAAGCACAAGTTCGACGAAATCATGGCCGGCTCGAGCGAAGCCGAGCCGCGCCAGGCGGACGACGAGGGCAGCGACGCCGCGCCGGCCGCCGACGGCTTTGCACCGGCGGCCGGCCCGTCGAAGACGCCCGCGCTCGACACGTACACGACCAACCTCACGCAGCGCGCGCGCGACGGCAAGATCGATCCGGTGATCGGCCGCGAAGCGGAGATCCGCCAGGCGATCGACATCCTGATGCGCCGCCGCCAGAACAACCCGATCATGACCGGCGAGGCCGGCGTCGGCAAAACGGCGGTCGTCGAAGGGCTCGCGCTGCGGATCGCGGCCGACGACGTGCCGCCGCCGTTGCGCGGCGTCGCGTTGCACGTGCTCGACATGGGGCTGCTGCAGGCCGGCGCGAGCGTGAAGGGCGAGTTCGAGAACCGGCTGAAGAGCGTGATCGACGAGGTGAAGAAGAGTGCGCACCCGATCATCCTGTTCATCGACGAGGCGCACACGATCATCGGCGCGGGCGGCCAGGCCGGCCAGAACGACGCCGCGAACCTGCTGAAGCCGGCGCTCGCGCGCGGCGAGCTGCGCACGATCGCCGCGACGACGTGGAGCGAATACAAGAAGTACTTCGAGAAGGATGCGGCGCTCGCGCGGCGCTTCCAGGTCGTGAAGGTCGAGGAGCCGAGCGAGCCGCTGGCCGCCGCGATGCTGCGCGGGATGTCGGGCCTGATGGAGAAGCACTTCAACGTGCGGATTCTCGACGATGCGATCACCGAGGCCGTGCGCCTGTCGCACCGCTACATCAGCGGCCGCCAGCTGCCGGACAAGGCGATCAGCGTGCTCGACACCGCGTGCGCGAAGGTCGCGCTCGCGCACAGCGCGACGCCGGCCGCGATCGACGATACGAAGAAGCGCATCGAGCGCATCGACGCGGAAATCGCGTCGCTGGAGCGCGAGGCGGCGGGCGGCGCGGCACACGACGAGCGGCTCGGCGAGTTGCGCGGCGCGCGCGAAACGGCGCTCGAACACCTGGCGAAGGATGAAGCACGCTATGAGGCCGAGCGCGTGATCGTCGCCGAGATCACCGAACTGCGCGACGCGCTCGACAAGGCGCGCGGACCGTCGGAAGACGGCGAACCCGTCGATGTGCCGGCCACGCGCGAGAAGCTGACCGAGCGCGTCGCGGCGCTGCATGCGCTGCAAGGCGGCGAGCCGATGGTGCCGCTGCAGGTCGACGGCCACGTCGTCGCCGAGATCGTCGCCGCGTGGACGGGCATTCCGCTCGGCCGGATGGTGAAGGACGAGATCGACACCGTGCTGAACCTGCAGCCGCTGTTGACCGCGCGCGTGATCGGGCAGGACCATGCGCTGGAGGCGATCGCGCAGCGCGTGCGCACCGCGACCGCGAACCTCGAGGATCCGAACAAGCCGCGCGGCGTGTTCATGTTCGTCGGGCCGTCGGGCGTCGGCAAGACCGAGACGGCGCTGGCGCTGGCCGACATCCTGTACGGCGGCGAGCGCAAGATGGTCACGATCAACATGAGCGAGTACCAGGAGGCGCACAGCGTGTCGGGCCTGAAGGGGTCGCCGCCCGGCTACGTCGGTTACGGCGAGGGCGGCGTGCTGACCGAGGCCGTGCGCCGCAACCCGTATTCCGTCGTGTTGCTCGACGAGGTCGAGAAGGCGCACCCGGACGTGCTCGAGATGTTCTTCCAGGTGTTCGACAAGGGCACGATGGACGATGCGGAAGGGCGCGAGATCGACTTCCGCAACACGCTGATCATCCTGACGTCGAACGTCGGCTCGGCCGCGGTGATGCAGGCCTGCCTGAACAAGCCGGCCGAGGAATTGCCCGATCCGGACGCGCTCGCCGAGACGCTGCGTCCGCAGCTGTACAAGACCTTCAAGCCGGCGTTCCTTGGCCGGATGAAGGTCGTGCCGTACTACCCGATTTCCGACGACGTGCTGGCCGAGATCATCGAGCTGAAGCTCGAACGCATCCGCCGCCGGATCGAGGCGAACCACAAGGCCGCGTTCGAATGGGACGAATCGCTCGTCGACGCGGTGCTCGCGCGCTGCACCGAGGTCGATTCGGGCGCCCGCAACGTCGACCACATCCTGAACGGCACGCTGCTGCCGGAGATCGCGGGCCACGTGCTCGGCCGGATCGCCGACGGCGCGGCCATCGCGCGCATCGCGGTGCGTGCGGACGAGGCCGGCGAATTCGCGTACACCGTCGAATGAGCCCCGCACGCGACATCTGATGCATCAACGGATTCACTGAACCATGCCGATCAATCTCCCCGAGCTGCTGACGCCGATCAGCGACGCGTTGCCCAGCGGCGACGACCTGCTGTTTTCGAACGAATTCGACGCGATCCAGGACGCGCGGCGCTACGACGACCCGACGCTCGACCAGGGCGAATGGGTGACCGAGATCAAGGAGGCCGACTGGGGCTTCGTCGTCGATCATGCGGGCGAGCTGCTGCGCACGCGCACGAAGGACCTGCGGCTCGCCGTATGGCTGACCGAGGCACTCGCGCTTGAGGACGGCATCACCGGCCTCACCGAAGGCTATGCGCTGCTCGAGGGCCTGTGCCGCGACTTCTGGGACACCTTTCACCCGCTGCCCGAGGACGACGACATCGAGCACCGGCTCGGCAACGTCGCATGGTTGTCCGGCCGCACGGCCGAGCTGCTGCGCGCGGTGCCGCTGACGGACGGCGCATCGAATGCGTTCAGCACGCTCGACTGGGAAGTCGCGCAGCACGTCGCGCAGTCGATCAAGCGCGACCCCGAACACGCGGACGACATCGCGCGCGGCAAGCCGTCGATCGAGCAGATCGATGCGTCGCGGCGCGTGACGTCGATCGCGTTCTACACGGCGCTGCTGGCGAACCTGAAGGCGTTCGAATTCGCGCTCGATGCGTTCGAGGAGCGGCTCGTCGAGCGAGCGGGCGATTCGGCGCCGAGCTTCCGGCAGGCGCGCGACGCGTTCGAGACCGTGTACCGGCTCGCCGAGCGCTTTGCGCGCGAACAGGGCTATACGGGCAGCGCGCCGCACACGCAGGCGGCGCCGCAGGCCCAGTCAGAACGCATCGAGCCGGTGTTCGGCCAGCCGATCCAGACCGAGGAGACTCACGTGCAGCAGCAGACCGCTTCGCGTCCTCCGGTGACGCAGATGATCGCCGGCATCCAGAACCGTGCGCAGGCCGTCGACCAGTTGCGTGCGGTGGCGCGCTATTTCCGTCAGACCGAGCCGCACAGCCCGGTCGCGTATCTCGCCGACAAGGCGGCCGAATGGGCCGACATGCCGCTGCACAAGTGGCTCGAGAGCGTCGTGAAGGACGACGGCTCGCTGTCGCACATTCGCGAGCTGCTGGGGGTGAGGCCCGACGAGCAGGCGTGAACGCACGACGGGCGGCGCATCGCTGCCACCGCCCGTCGTGTGCCGCGCCGCGCCGCTTCGCCGTTGAGCCAGCGGTCGGCCGAATCCCCGTTACTGCCCCACCCGGAACTCGATCCGCCGATTCCTCGCCCTGCCATCCGCCGTATCATTCGGCGCGATCGGCTGATCCGGCCCGACCCCCGTCGTCGTCATCTGCTGCGGCGGAATGCTCTTCGTGATCAGATAACCCTTCACCGCATCCGCGCGCGCCTGGCTCAGCGCGATGTTCGACGTCCGGTTCCCCGAATTGTCGGTGTGGCCGATGATGTCGACCGTGCGGTTCTGCATCTTCGCGAGCGCGGCCGCCATCTGGTCGAGGATCAGCTTGCCTTGCGGCGTCAGCGTCGCGCTGCCGGTCTCGAACTCGATCGTCCGGTTCGCGAGCGTCTGGTCGAGCACGCCCTGTTCGGACGCCGACACGCGCAGCCCGTTCTTGATCGTGTACGTCGGGTTCAGCGTGTTCGCCATGTCGCTCGCGAGCTGCTGGCGCTGCGCCTCGTTGTGCACCTCGCCCTTCATCTCGATCTGCGTGCCATTGATTTTCAACTGGCCCTTGCTGATCTGCTTGAGCTGCGCGCCGAGCAGCTTCTGCACGTTCGCGCTCCAGTTCGGCGGCGTCGCGACGTCGCCCACCTCGACCTGGTCGACGACGTTCGTCGCGCCGTAGGTGTCGCGCAGCTTCTGCAGCACGGCGGCCTTGGTCGCTTCGTCGGGCACCTTGCCGCCGACAACCACCTGGCCGGGCGTTGCATTCGCGGGCGGCGGCGCGATCGTGCCGGCGGTGGTGCCGTGCACCACCGTGCCCGACGCGCCGCCGGCGTTCGGGTTCGCCTGCGGCAGCGCGGTCGTCGCGACCGTGCCGTTGCCGACCGGCGTGGCGGTCGCGCCCGTGTTCTGCGCGAAGGCCGCGCCGCTCGCGACGAGGCCGGCCGCGAACAGCGCGGCGAGGGCGGGCGAGACGGCGGACGACAGGCGCGCGCGCCGGACCTGAATCGTGCGATGCATGCCGTCAGCCTCCGATGAACGCTTCGCGGAACGCGTCGATGGCGACACGCAGCGAGAGTTGCGGTTGGTCGAGGTAGCTGACGAGCTTGCTGATCTGGTGATCGTTTTGCGCATGGGCGTCGATCCACTCGGGATCGTCGATGTCGATGTTGTGGGCGGCGTAGGTCTGCGGGTCGACGACGCTCAGCAGCGTCTTCGCCGACGCGCCGTTGAAGCCGATGATGAGCCGTTCGCGTTCGGCGATCGTGCCGATGAAGATCGCCAGCTCGAAGTCGGCCTGCGCGACGAACGGCGCGATCAGCTCGAGCCAGAACGCGGCGACGAGGCTGCGGTAGAACGGATCGACCGGCAGCGGCAGCGTGAGGCCGCGTTCGATGTGCGACGAGCCGCTCTGCATCACCGGCCGCAGCAGCGAGCCGAGCGCGAGCATCGCGCCGCGCAGCCGCACCGGATGACCGCTTTCGAGCAGCATCTCCTGCAGGCCGTGCAGCGACTGGTGTTCGACGAAATCGTTGAAGGTGCCGTCATGCGACGTGCCGGGGCCGCCGACGTCGATCGGCACCTGCGTGTCGCCGAGCGCCTGCAGCGCGCCGGGCGGCTCGTCCTTGCCGAGCAGCGGCGGGATCTGCGCGGCGACGCGCGACCACAGCCGCGCGAACGCGAGCGGGCTGCGCGCGAGGAACGCCAGCGGCCGGTCGACCTCCAGCGCGGTGGCGCCGAGGAACGGGAAGCGGCGCATCGACACGTCGTGGCTCGCGACCATGTGGCCCGCGATCGCGAGCTTGCTGCGCGAACCGAGGAACGCGAAATGCATCGGCTTCGCGTCCTCGTAGACGATCTTCCAGCGCGGATCTTCCGCGAGCAGCTCGAGCGCCTGCGCGATCCAGCGATCGAGCGTCTGCAGCAGCTGCGGATTGTGCGCGCTCTTCACGAAGTCGCCGCGCGACGGAATCTTGCCGAAGTAGGCGATTTGCGCCTGTACGGTTTGCGTCATTGCGCCCTCTGTGCATTCGTTGCGTTGGCGGCCGCGACGGCCGGCGCGGCACCCGGCGTGCCGGTGCCGGCTTGCGTCGCGTTCTGCGCGGCGCCCGCGCTCGCGTCGGCGACCGACGACGGCAGCTGCAGGCCGCGCAGGCTCTGCTGCTGCGGCTGGTCGCCGCCACCGGCCGACGGTTGCGACGTACTGATGATGCGCATCGTCACCGACACGTTCACGCTGCCCTGTGCCCACGTCAGGTCGAAGGTGCCGTCCGGACGGCGCTTGCGCTGCGCCGAGTTGATCAGCTTCTCGAGACCGTAGCGGCCCGGCTCGTTGACGAGCTGCACCGTGCGGCCGTCGAAGGTCGTCGCGGACAGCGTCGCGCCCGGCGCGCCCTGCGGGTTCGGCCACACGAAGTTGGTCCACTGCGGCGGCGTGTTGCGGTAGCGCAGTTGCTGGCCGTCGATCGCGATCGTGTATTCCGTCGTGCCCGTGCTCGGTTGCGGCAGGATCTGGAACACGGTCTGCGGCTCGGACGACGCGGCCGCGCTGCCGGCGGCGCCGCCCGCGAGCGGCGCGACCCAGCGTGCGAAGCCGTTCGTGAAGTCCGGCGTGAGCCCGATGCCCATGTCGCCCCACGTGCGGGCGGCGAGCGTGTCGCCGCGGCGCACCGCGAGCGGCCCGAGCGTCGTGCCGACGAACTTCGCGATCGAGCCGTCCGGGCCGAACACCTGCGCGATCTCGCCGGCGCCGGCCTCGACCTTCGCGTTCGCCGCGAACGGGTACTTGGTCGCGAGCGAGCTCTGGAACGGCTGGTAGACCTGCGCGTTCCACACCTTGTTGACTTCGGCGCTGGCCGGCTGGATCACGACCGCGAACGCCTGCATCAGCGGCCGCACCAGCAGCGGGCGCAGCGACTTGCGTTGCGAATCGGTCAGGCCCGTCAGCATCTGCTCGTCGACGAGCTTCAGCGAATCGGCGAGTTCTGAACCGCTGCCGTCGAGCGTCTGCTGCATCAGCTGGCGCGCGCCCGGCCCCGGGTCGCCCTGGTTCTTGATCACGTTGAAGCGGGTGCGGACCTTCGACAGCGACTCCATGTAGCCCTTCAGCATCGACGTGCCATCATGCGTCGCGACGATCCGCGCGAGCCCGACGAACTCCTGGCCGATCGGACCCATCGGCACCTCGGCCGGATTGCCGTTGATGTCGATGTTGGCTGCCGCCATCTGGCCGGCCTGCGAGCGCGTGAACAGTTGCTTGACCCAGTTCACGACGCCCGTCTGCGCCTTCTTGATCGTCACGTTCGCGAGCGACGGGTTGTCCCACGACGTCTGGTCGTACGCGGTCTCGAGGATCTTGCGGATCGGCGAATCCTGCGGGTCGCCGAGGCGGTTCATCCCGTCGACGGCCTGGCCGAAGCTGGTGAAGCCCTGCACCGCGATGCCCTGCATGAATTTCTGCCAGTGCTGCGCGTACTCGGTCTTGTACATGCCGACGAGCGTCTTCTGGATCTGCTCGGGGCTGCCCTCGAGCGTCAGGTCGTCCTGCGTCGACGTGTTGAGCACCCAGTCCTTCGCCTGCAGTTCCTTGGTCGCCGCATCGCGGATCGCCGGCTGCACGTAGTCGAACCACGCTTCACGCGTGAACGTGCCCGGAATCGCGTAGCTGCCTGCCACGAGCCCCTGGTTGCCGTCGCCGACGATGCGCGCGATGGTCATCGGCGCGAAGCGGGTCGACGCACGGGCCTTGATTTCCTCGTACACGCGCTGGCGGGCCGGCATGCCGCGCACGACGCGGCGCAGGTTCTCGCGGGTCTGGTCGACGAGCGCGAGGTTCGCGTCGATCATCGGCCAGTCGTTGTCGTTCACGCGCGACAGGTAGAACGAGATCATGCGCTCGGCGCTCCGGATCATCTCGTCGCGCGGCATGTTGCCGCGATTCGTCTCGAGCCAGCCGCGCCAGAAGCGGGCGAGCTGGTCGGTCAGGTGCGCCTGTTCGACGTGACGCTTGTCGGACAGCATCAGGTAGGTCTTCAGCGCGTTGTACGCGTCCTGCACGTTGGTCGGCGACGCGTCGCTGTAGAGGCCGCCCTGCGGCGCGGCGGGCTGCTGCGGGGCGGCGGCCGGCGCGGCGCCCGACGCGGCCAGCACGGCGCCGGCCTGCGGCGCGGCGCCTGCCGCGTTCGTCGACACCGGCATCGTGCCGCCCTGCACGGCGCCCGATTCCGGCGGGCGCGTCATCGGCACGAGCTGCTCGGGGTGCGCGTTCACGTCCTTCATGAACGACGCGAGGTTCTGCGATACGGGAGCCAGCAGGATCTGGCGCACGCCGTTGTAGTACTCGGTCAGCAGGTGCTGCTCGAGACGGTCGCCCTGGTACAGGCCGAGCGACACCGACAGCGGCTTGTCGCGGCGGAACTGTTCGAGCTGCTCGATCCGGTCCTCGATGATGTCCATCGCCTGCAGGCGCGACTGCAGGTCGTTGCGGCCCTGTTGCAGGCGCGTGACGTTGTCGAGGTCGGCCTGCACGTTCGACACGAGCTGCTGGTTGCCGATCGTCGACCAGGTCCAGCCGCCGAGCGCGAGCGCGAGCGCCGCGACGAAGCCGAAGAAGGTCGCGTAGCGCAGCCGCGTCTTGGTCGGGCTCGCGAACTGGCGCACCGTCTGGCGGTCGGCGAAGATCACCTTCGAGAACAGGTCGCGCAGGAAGAAGCCGTTCTTCGAGAACGCGCTGTGCGGTTTCGGCAGCGCGCTCCCGTCGAGGCCGAAGCGGTGCGCGATGCGCTGCGCGGCCGCGCTGTTGGTTTCGCCTTCCTGCAGCGCGCTGGTGAAGTAGAAACCGCGAAAGATCGGCTTGTACTGGAACGGGTTGTTCTCGAACAGCGTCGCGAGGAACGCGCGCAGCGACGGCTTGATCGTCGAGAATTCGAGCGGGAAGCTCAGCTGGCCCGGCGACAGCTGGTTGCCGCGCGACAGCGACAGCTGCGCGACGCTGATTTCCTTCAGCCCTTCGTAGAGTTCCTCGAAGTGCGTGTCGAACTGCGCGACGACGTCGCGCTTGTCGTCGGGTTCGTAGGGCAGGGTGGCGCCCCATACGCGGTCGTACTCGTGCTTGTCGCTGCTGCTGAAGAATTCGGTGAAGCCGGTGATCAGATCGGCCTTCGTGAACATCACGTAGACCGGCGCGAACACTTCCAGCTTTTCGGTCAGCTCCTGAACGCGCTGGCGGAGGTTCTTCGCGAGGTTGATCGCGAATTCGGGGCGATTGCCAGTGAGCTCGGCGATGCTGGCGGTGACGATGATGCCGTTGATCGGCGCCTTCGGACGGTAGCGCTTGAGCAGCCCGAGGAAGCCGAGCCACTCGCTGCGGTCTTCCTCGTGCACCGAATAGCGGCCGGCCGTGTCGAGCAGGATCCCTTCGGTCGTGAAGAACCAGTCGCAGTTACGCGTGCCGCCGATGCCGTGGATCACGGCGCTGTTCTTGTCCGCGAACGGGAACTGCAGGCCGGAATTGAGCACGGCGCTGCTCTTGCCCGCGGCCGGGTTGCCGATCACGATGTACCACGGCAGTTCATACAGCGCGGAGCCGCCCGACACCTGGCCGATCTTCGACGTCTTGATCGTCTTCACCGCGTCCGACAGGCGCGTGCGCAGCACGTCGAGGTCGGCCGTCTTCGCGTCCGGCGCGAGCGCGGCGGCGGCCGGTGCGGCGATCTTGCCGGTTTCCGCCTGCTCTTCCAGCACCTGGCCGAGCTGCTGGTTCGCGCGCTTCACGCGCCAGCGGCGCCACAGCGCGACGACGAGCCACAGCGCGAGGACCGCCGCGAACGCGATCGCCGCCCACAGGAGCGGCAGCTGCAACATGTCGGCGACGATGAACAGGATGGCCGCTAGCGCGACGATCCCGACGATCGAGAGCGTACGCGGATGAGTCAGCACGTTGAGGATGCGTTGCATAGGACGTTCAGGTTCCGGTGCGATTCGATGAGGCGACGCAGGCGCGCCGAGCGGCAAGGGTGGCGCCGCGATGTGTCGCCATGCTGTCAAACAGGATGAAGGAGGCTGGCATCAATGCGCTCGCGGCATCGGAGCAGGCGCGCGCATTAACGAAAGGACGCTGTGAGATTTAAAACGGAAGCGGCGGCCGGAAAAAATCGCGCACCGGAATGCCCGATTGTTTGCGCCGCCCAAATCGTTTCCTGCCGGGTGATTAAAAAGCCCCATGCCGCCCTCATTATTTCTTGTCCGGCAGCGCTGACTAGCTGCCGCGTCCCAGTTTAAAACCGGGTTTATGGTATTCCACATGCCCGAGATCCATCATTTTCCATCGGCCGCCCCAGGTCAGGCCGACTTGCTCGGCGACCTGGCCGTACAACTGGTAGCCGCGCATCGCCCACGGATCTTTCTCGGAAATGACCAGCTTGCCGTCGCGCAGGAACGCGTTGTCGGCCGCCAGCCCGAACTGGTGATAACTCTGGAAGGCCGCCGCATTGGTCACGTTCGTGCCCATCTGCGCGAGCCGGTTCTGTCGTTCCGGGCTCCGGTAGCCTTCCAGCAGCGCCATTTCGTAACCATGTTGTTCGTGCATGATCTTGTAGACCAGCAGCAAACGCGTCCGGAAATCCGGGTCCAGCAGGTTCCAGTCGCGGCTTGCGTCCTTCAGCGCCGGGCGGACCTGTTCGACTTCCTTCGTGGCAAAGACTTCCGGCGGCAACGGCGGCGGCGGCACGAGTTGTTCGCCCTGCAACAGCGCGGCGATCTTCTCGTCGGGCACGCGCGCGGTGTCGTCGTACTGAAATAATTGCCGACCGCGTAACGCAATGGCCACCAATGGCGGCGTCGCAAGAATACCTGCCGACACCATAATCATCAAGCGCCGCCGAACCAGTAAATTTTGCACGTCACTAAATGCACCGCGCGTCACGCTTGCCGATTTAACAATCTGACTCCGCGCGCGGGCGGCGCGAGCGTTCGCACGGCGCGTGAGACGGCCGTGAAACTGGGCCACGGATTCGAAAACGGTCGCGCGGATACCCGGTAAAAGCAACAGTGCCGCGATGGCGACGGCAAGGGCGAAATAGGCGACGAGTGCGACGGCAATCAACGAAATCCCCGGAAATTGGAATTGATTGTGTTTTGCAATGCTTGCTCTTAGAATCAGGCTGCTTCGAGAGGCCGGGCTATATTATCGCGGTGAATTAAACCAGGATTCAATGAGACGCTGAATGAGTGCGCCGGAAAATTCAAATTCGAAAACTCCGCCCAGCCTGCTGTCCGATACTAAACCGGCAGGCGAGGGAGGACCTCGGCAGTCGCGCATTCTCGCGGATCTGGAAGGGCGTGTCACGCCGCCCGCCGAGCCGCCGCGCCGTTCGCTGAAGGCGCCGATCGCCGCCGTCGTGGCGTTGGTCGTGGCCGTCGGCGGCTGGGGCGCGTGGCGCATGCAGCAGTCGCCGGGCGAGCAGCCTGCCGCGATCGCGGCCGCGCCGGCACCGGCGGCGGCTGCGCCGGCCAAGGCCGCACCGGCCAGCGGCGCCGCCGTGCAGGTCGCGCAGAATGGCGCATCCGCTGCACCGGCCGCGCAACCGGCCACGATCGTCAACGACGATTCGGCGTCCCAGACCGTTGCATCCGCATCCGCTTCCGCCGCGGACAACAGCCGCCTGTCGCGTGCGCTCGCCAACGGCACCGACGAGGGTTCGGGCGCGGCGGCCACGGCCGGCGTCGCCGCAACGGCGGCGGCCGCGGCAGCGGCGACGACCAAGACGGCGAAGGCCGACGCGTCGAAGAGCACGAAGGCCGCGGCCCACGGCAAGACCGATGCGAAGGCCGACACGAAGGCCGAAGCCCGCAAGCATCGCAAGGAACAGCAGGCCGAGCTCGCGCAGGCGAAGAAGCGCCGCGAAGCGGCGCCGGCCCGAACCGCGAAGGCGGGCGCGAAGGACGATCCGGATGCCGATCTGCTCGCCGCGCTCGTCGCGCGCACGAAGCCGGCCGACAAGAAACTCGCCGCCCAGAAGGCGCAGGCCGTGCCGACCAAGACGGCCGCGACCGGCGGCTCGCTGGGGACGCGCGTGAAGGAGTGTTCGGAGCGCGGTTTCTTCGAGGATCAGCTGTGCCGCTGGCGCGTGTGCGACGGCCACTGGGGCAAGGATCCCGCGTGCCCGAGCGCCGCGCAGTCGGAGACGCGGCAGTAACGCGCGTCGCGCACGCCACGATGCTTCCCTGTCAGCGCCGCCCATCGGGCGGCGCGTTGATTTCGGAGGCGCGGAGAAGCTGCCGGTATGATGCCGCGTGACGCCGTCACGAACGCGTCACGCCCGTCGGGCATACGTTTCCTTTCTTTTCCCGGCGCGGGCCCGCGACCCGCGATGTGCGGCGCGCCGCGCGCCGCACCCCCTTCGACACGATGGACCTGATCGTACAGACTTACGGCGCCGATACGTCCGGCATGGTGTGCGGATTCCGCTTCGTTCCGGGCGGCGCCGGCGCGCTGCTCGATGCCGACGCGGCCGCCGCGTGGCTGCGCACGTGCCGCGAGCACGGCGCGGCCGCATCGGGCGATTTCGTCTGGCTGCATTTCAATCTCGCGCACGGCGCGAGCGAGCGCTGGATGCGCACGCATCTCGGGCTGCCCGACAGCTTCTTCGAATTCCTGCACGAAGGCTCGCGCTCGACGCGCATCGAGCAGGAGGACGGCGCGTTGCGCGCGATCGTCAACGACGTGATGTTCAATCTCGAGCTCACGCCGTCGGAGATCGCGACGCTGTTCGTCCACGTCGAGCGGCGCATCATGGTGACCGCGCGGCTCAAGCCGCTGCGCTCGGTCGACACGCTGCGCGCGTCCGTGCGCGACGGCGAGCTGTTCCGCTCGCCCGCGGAGCTGCTCGTGCATCTGCTGCGCGATCAGGCCGACCTGCTGATCCAGATCATGCGGCGCACGAGCATCGACGTCGACCGCATCGAGGATCGCTTCCTGTCGCAGCGGCTCACGTCGAGCCGCAGCGAGCTCGGCGCGATGCGCCGCACGCTGACGCGCCTGCAGCGCATGCTCGCGCCGGAGCCCGGCTCGGTCTTCCGGCTGCTCGCGAAGCCGCCCGCGTGGCTGCACACGGAAGACGTGCAGGAGCTGCGCGAGTCGACCGAGGAATTCTCGCTGGTGCTCGCCGATCTGGCGGGGCTCAACGAGCGGATCAAGCTGCTGCAGGAAGAGATCGGTTCGCGCCTCGACGAGCAGAACAACCGGACGCTGTTCACGCTGACGCTCGTCACCGTGATCGCGCTGCCGATCAACATCGTCGCGGGCTTCTTCGGGATGAACGTCGGCGGCGTGCCGTTCTCGGAGAACAAGCACGGCTTCTGGCTGATGGTGCTGCTCGTTGCCGGCTTCACCGCGCTGGCCGCGTGGTGGGCGTTCCGACGCCGCGACGATCGCTAGCGCGGCATCGGGCGTCGCGTCAACGCAGCAGCGCGATCGCGCGTTCGCCGATCACCATCCCGAGCAGGCCGACGAGCGCAACGAGCGGCGGGGCCGGCGAGCGCACGTGCAGCAGCGCGTACAACACGCCGACACCGATGCCCACCGCGAGCGAGGTCACGTAATCCATCATGGCGGTCTCCTGTAGGTCCGGCGTCAGGGCTTGAGGATGACGCGCTCGCGCGCGCCGGCCAGCACCGCGCGATACGCGTCGTGCGCACGCTCGAGCGGGTACACGTAGTCGTCGCCGATCGGGAACGGGCGCAGCGTGCCGTTGCCGAAGCCGGGCGCGAGCGTGTCGAGGATCTGCGCGACCGCGGCCGCGCCGAGCTGCAGCGAATCGATGCCCACGAACGTGTGCTGGCCGCGATAGAACGAGAAGATGTCGAACGGCACGCTGCGCTCGATCGTCGAGATGAAGATCTGCCGCGCGCCGATCGCCATCGACGCGTTCGCCGCGTCGAAATACGGGCTGCCGACCGTGTTGTAGACGACGTCCGCGCCGTGGCCGCCGGTCAACTCGCGCACCGCGTCGGCCACCGCGCGGCTCGACGCGTCGATCATGTGGACGTCGCCCGACGCGTGACCGCGATAGTCGCCGGGCCCGCGCTCGACGCCGATCACGGTCGCGCCGCGCGCGGTGGCGAGCTGGATCGCGGCCTGACCGACCTTGCCGTTCGCGCCGAACACGAGCACGACGTCGTCGGCCGTCGGCATCCCGGCGCGACGGAGGCCTTCGTACGCGGTGACGAACGGCACGCCGACGCCGGCCGCCTCGTCGAGCGTCAGCACGCCCGGCTTGCGACGCACGTGCGCGGCGTCCAGCACGAGCCATTCCGCATGCGAACCGTCGCGCCCGACGCCGAGATCGCCGCCCGAGCCCCACACCGGCGCGCCGATCCAGTCGTCGGGGCCGCTGCGCACGATCCCGGCCCAGTCGCGCCCGGGTGTGCGCGGCCACACCGCATGCGGCATGCGGCCGAGCGCGGCCTTCACGTCGCTCGGATTCACGCCGGCCGCGCGCACCTCGATCAGCACCTGGCCGTCGGCCGGTACGGGCGGGGCGATGTCCCGGACCCGCGCGTCGAGCGACTCGATGTCGGTGGCGGGGGTGTCGAAGCGGATGCTGCGCATGATGATCTCCGTGAAGATGGCGGCTGCCCGGCCCGGCGGGCCGGCGCGTGCGGCGGATGAAACCGGTGAATGCAGTCTAGTGGGCCCGGTTTGACACGGAAACGTGCAAAGGCGGATGATTGTTTTGCGTTATCCGCATAGCCAAATCAGCAGGCCCCCGCATGGACGACTTCCTTTCCCCGCACCTCGCGCTGTTCGTCGACGTGGTCGACCAGCAGAGCTTCTCGGCGGCCGCGCGCCGGCTCGGCGTCGCCGCGTCGTCGGTCACGCGGCGCATCGACCGGCTCGAGACGCAGCTCGGCATCCGGCTCCTGCATCGCACCACGCACGCGCTGCGGCCGACCGAGGCCGGGCAGCTTCTATATGGGCGCGCGGCCCGCATGCTGGCCGAACTGCGCGGACTACAGGAAGACCTGCACAGCCAGCACGACGAACCGGGCGGCCTGCTGCGCATCGACTGTCCGGCGCCGTTCGGCCGGCGGCACCTGATGGCTGCGCTGGCCGCGTTCATGCAGCGTCATCCGGCGCTGCAGGTCGATCTCGTGCTGACCGACAGCATGGTCGACCTGCAGGGCGCACGGCTGGGCTCCGACGTCGATCTCGCGGTGCGCATCGGCCCGCTCGAGGACACGCGTTTCGTCGCGACGGTGCTGGCGCCGCAGCGGCGCGTGCTGTGCGCGAGCGCGGCCTACCTCGCCCGGCGCGGCGAGCCCGCCTCGCCCGACGCGCTCGCCGGCCACGACTGTCTCGCGTGGCATGGCGCGCCGCCGCCCGGCGCATGGCGCTTCGGCGAGCGCCGTCACGTGCCGGCGCAGCCGCGGTTTCGCAGCAATCATTCGGAAGCGTTGCTCGAGGCGGCGATCGACGGGCTCGGTCTCGCGCACCTGCCGACCTGGCTCGTGGCGGACGCGCTGCGCGACGGACGGTTGCGCGCGCTGCTGCCGCAGTACGCGGCGGCGCCCGAGCCGGCGACGATTCACGTGCTGCGTCAGCAGCCGCGCGGCAGTGCGCGCACGTCGCGGCTCGTCGCGTTCCTCGCCACGTGGTTCGCGCAGCCGGCGTGGGATGCCGCATGGGCGTGACGGCCGGCGAACGCCGTGCCGCATGAAAAAAGGGCCTCGCATGCGAGGCCCGTCAACAGGTCGGAGAAACCGGTACGCCGGCCGGCGCCGCGGGTCGCGCGGCGCCGGCCGGATCTGCACCGTTACTGCGTTACTACCTTGCGCGGCTTGAAGAGGCCCTGGTATTGCCGTGCCGGGCGTTCCTTCGTCACCGGCTCGATGCCGCCGAAGGTCGGCGTCTGGCGCAGCTTCATCGCGGCCGGCGAAGCGACCGAGCCGATCGACGTCGAGCGCGAAGCCGGCGCGAGGTTGTTCGCGACGAGCAGCGCCGCTTCGCTCTTCAGGTTTGCCAGCAGCACCGGATCGGTCGAGCCGTTCACCTGCGTGAGCAGCCCGCTCCACGCCGCGTCGCTGTAGTTCACGACGTAGTAGTCGAGACCGCTCGGGTCGGCGACCACGCCCGTGCAGCCGTCGATCCGCGTCTGCGCCTGCGTGTCCTTCAGCGCGAGCGTCGTGCGTTTCGCGAGACCCTGGCCGTACGCGAGCGTGATCGGCACCGTCCATTGCAGGCCCGGATACGCGTTCTTGTTCGGGAACGGCTGCTGTTTCAGCGTGACGATCGTCTGGTTCTTCGTCATGTCGCACTGCGTGTCGAGCGAGATCAGCGGCACGCCGGTCTGACGCACGTAGCTGTCGCCGATCGGGCCGACCGACTGGCCGCTTTCCTTCGACAGCGCGTCCCACAGACGCTTCGGCGTCCCGTTGCCGAACGAGTAGTCGACCAGGTACTGCTGCAGACCCTTGCGCAGCGTCTGCTCACCGAGATAGTTCTCGAGCGTCTTCAGCACGTGGCCGCCCTTGTCGTACGTGAACGCGCTCGCGCTCAGCACGAAGTCGTTCGACGCCCAGTCGTTGAAGTTCGGCGCGACCGGGAACGCGTTCGGGCCGATGTCACGATTGATCACGCGATACTTGTTCTTCACCTGGTCGAGCCAGCTGAACTCGTCGGGGAAGAACTGGATCGTCGTCTTCGTCTCGAAGAACGTCGCGAACGATTCGTTGAGCCACACGTTGTCCCACCAGTCGGTCGTCACGAGATCGCCGAACCACTGGTGCGCCACTTCGTGCGTCAGCACTTCGTTGCCGTAGCGCGACATCGGCTGGCCCGGCTGCGGCAGGATGTCGTCGGCGAACTCGAGGATCGAGCCCCAGTTCTCCATTCCGCCGAAATTCAGGTCCTTCTGCTCCTTGAACGCGTCGTTCGCGGCCACCGTGTCGAACTTCGTCAGCGGCAGCGGGATGCCCGTGTAGCGGTAGTAGTAGTCGAGCGCCTGCTTGGTGCGGTCCATCGCCGGCTTCGCCCAGTCGCTCATGCCCGGCGGCGTGAACACGCGCAGGTGCAGGCCGCCCTTGCCGCCCGGCAGCGGGCTCGTGAAGTCGTCCTCGTAGGTGTCGAACAGGCCGCCGCCGAAGAACAGCAGGTACGACGGCATCGGCGGGGTCTTCTCGAACTGCACGAGCTTGTAGCCGCCGCCGACGTTGGTCGACGGCTTCTCGGCCGCGTTCGACACGACGCGCCAGTTCTGCGGCACTTCGGCCGTCACTTCATAGGTCGGGCGGAACGCCGGCTCGTCCCAGCCCGGGAACCACTGGCGCGACAGGTTGGTTTCGCCCTGCGTCAGGATCGCGCCGCTCGTCTTGCCATCGGTGCCCTTCAGGTCGACGCGGAACACGCCTTCTGCGGCCGAGCAGCCCGGGTACGGATCGTCGCCGCAGCTGCCGCCCGTCTGGTTGACCGGATCGTCATACGACTTGAAGTTGATGATGCCCGACCACTCCATGTGCAGCGAATAGTTGCCCGGTGCGATCGTGCCGGCAGTGGGGCGCAGCTGATAGAAGTCGCCCTTGTCCTGCGGCGTCGCGATCAGCTGGATGTTGCCCGGCTGCAGCGTGATGCGGCCGTTGGTGAACTTGATCCGGTGGCCGGCGATCACGATGTTGTTGACGGGCTTCAGCACCTTGATCTCGACGTCGGCGCGGCCGTCGAACGCGTTCAACGCGTCGTTCGGGCGGAACCACAGCCGGTAGTTCACAGGCACCACGGTGTCCGGCAATTCGACAGGCGAGACGCTCTTGTCGACGTTGGATGCGCTCGGCGGCGCGGTGACGGCGGGCGACGAGCCCGTATGCGGCGCGCCGGCGGAGCTGAGCGCGGAAGCGGAGCCCGCACCGCCGTCGTCGCCGCCGCACCCGGCTAGCGCGAGTGCGGCGACGAGCGGCAGATAACGCATCTTGCGAATATGAATCGACATGACTGAAACCTCGATTGTTGAATGAATCGTTCAGTGCTGCGAAAACACCGGCAAAAGCGATCCCCTCGCCGTTTAATCAACAGCGAAAAAATGCCAATGACGGATTATTCGAAAAAGACGGCGGCCGACTACGTGAAGGTAATCATGGTTTACTGCCCCCTCTGAATTTCCGGATGTCGTTTAACTGGCCGGTTCAAAATGGCCGGGCGCGTGTTGTACTGAATTGATTTCGCGCGCACGACACGGGGCCGCGCGCCCGGCGCGGGCGCGCAATCCCTTTGAACCGACGACCTACGGGGCTGGCCGGGCCAGGCCGCAGGACGGATGGACAGCGTGTCGCCGTCCCGTAAATTCGCCGTCATGCGGCTTCAAGGTTTGTCGGCTTGCTCCAAGGATGCGTAAATATACTTGATGGTTTTGGGTAAAGGAAACGAAAAATTTAGAAAGAGCATCTATTGAATTCCGGGCGCTTCATTGAATGCTGGAAGTCATTAATGCGCTTTCCGTTTAGCCGGAAATTTCGTAGTTTTAATCTATTAACGATCTTGCGTTGCCGCGGAAACTACGAAATCCGGTGACGGGCGGCACGGCCGGTACAGGCTCGGTCGGTACAATGCAGCGACGCGCCCCGTTCACCGCTTGCCGCGAGGAGACCTTCCCATGCCACGCACCCTGTCCCGTCTCGCGCCGCTGCGCGCCGTGCTGCTGCTGTTCGTCGTCGGGTTCCTGCTGGGCGGTTGCGCGGGGCTCATGCGCGAGCCGGTGCGCGTGTCGGTCGCCGGGCTCGACCCGCTCGTCGGGCAGGGTCTCGAGATGCGCTTCAGCCTGAAGTTGCGCGTGCAGAATCCGACCGATGCGCCGATCGACTACGACGGCATCTCGGTCTCGCTCGACCTGAACGGCACGCCGTTCGCGAGCGGCGTCAGCGACCGGGCGGGCACCGTGCCGCGGTTCGGCGAGGCCGTGCTCGACGTGCCGGTTTCGGTGTCGGCGTTCGCGGCTGCGCGGCAGGCGTGGAACCTGCCCGGCGCGGCCGCGAACGGCGAACTGCCGTATGCGCTGCGCGGCCGCCTCGCGGGCAGCGGGCTGGGCACCGTACACTTCAGCGACGCGGGCACGCTGCGCCTGCCGACCCTGCCGGGGTGGGGCGGATAGATCGTTCGGCGGACTTCAACGGCGGCCAAATGTGTCTGAAAATTCACCATTTGACAGTCTTTGACGCTTATCTTCGCGAGATGTCGACTTTAGTCGATGGACCCCCTTACACTTGTCGATGTCCGAGGGTCGGACATTCTTTTAGGGGAATTCCATGGCGGCAAAATTCGAGCTCAAGAAGGCCACGAACGGCCAGTACTACTTCCACCTGAAGTCGGCGAACGGCGAGATCATCCTCGCGAGCGAGCGGTACGAGGAGAAAAGCGGCGCGAGAAACGGGATCGCGTCCGTGCGGGAAAACGCGCCGCTCGACGAGCGCTACGAGCGCAAGCTCGCCCACAACGGTGAGCCCATGTTCAACCTGAAGGCAGCGAACCACCAGGTCATCGGCACGAGCGAAACGTACAGCAGCGCGCAGGCACGCGACAACGGCATCGCGGCCGTCAAGCGCGATGCGCCCACTGCGGAAACCTACGATCTCGGCTGATTGACGGTGGCGCCGCGCGGATGCCTTCGGGCGACCGTCGCGGCGCCTGTTTTTGCCGGGTCGGGCAAAGCGCGGTATGGTGTGGTCCGCGCGGTGAATTCTCGCCGCCGTTGAAGCCAACCGTACCGAGTTCGCGTGACCGATTTCCCCCTTTTCCACTGGACCGACGCCGACGGCGTCGATCATGCCGTGCGCTGGCGTTCCGAAGCCGGCGTGCAACCGCCGAAGCGCGCGGTGCCGGCCGACGACCGCCTCACGGCCGATGCGGCCTACCGCCTCGCCTGCGAGGGCACCGCGCTCGTCTGGCAGGGCGACTTCCAGAATGCGCGCCAGCTCCTGCAGGCGATGGCGCGCCGTGTCGAACGCAAACCGAAGAAAGCGAAAGCCGCGGCCGGCGTCGAGGCGTTCAACCTGCATCGTCTCGCGCAATCGCAGCGCGCCCGCACGCTCGGCATGCTGCTGATCCCGCTGGACGCCGATTACACGATCCCGCTGCGCCGCGCGCCCGACGTGCGGGCGGCCTGCGAGGAGGCGTACGGCCCCGGCAGTGTGCCGTCGGTCGTGTCGCTGCGCGAACTGCTCGGCCTCGTCGGCGCGCACGAGTGGCGCAAGAAGGGCGTGCCGATCCCGGCGCTCGGCGGCGCGCCGATCCATCCGCACTACGGCGTGTTCTCGCCGGTGCGCGGCGAATACGTCGAACTCGTCGCGCGTGCGCCGCTGCCGGCGACGTCGCTCGCGTTCGATATCGGCACGGGCACCGGCGTGCTGGCGGCGGTGCTCGCGTCGCGCGGCGTCGAGCGCGTCGTCGCGACCGACCAGGATCCGCGCGCGCTCGCCTGCGCGCGCGAGAACGTCGCGCGGCTCGGCCATGCGGGCCAGGTCGAGATCGTCGAGGCCGACCTGTTTCCTACCGGCCGTGCGCCGCTCGTGGTCTGCAACCCGCCATGGGTGCCGGCCCGGCCGAGCGCGCCGATCGAATACGCGGTCTACGACCCGGACAGCCGCATGCTGCGCGGTTTCCTCGCGGGGCTGGCCGCGCATCTGGAGCCGGGCGGCGAGGGCTGGTTGATCCTGTCCGATTTCGCCGAGCATCTCGGGCTGCGGCCGCGCGACACCTTGCTGCAATGGATCGACGAAGCCGGTCTCGTCGTGCTCGGCCGCGACGACATCCGCCCCGCGCATCCGAAGTCGACAGACGCCGACGATCCGCTGCATGCGGCGCGTCGCGCCGAGGTCACGTCGCTGTGGCGGCTGGGCGCCCGGGCCTGACCGCGTATTTTCGGTAAACTACCGCCATTCCTCACGAATTTCCGCCGCCGGGCCGTGGTCGACCGACCGTGGCCCGGCGGCGCTTCACGATGTCGAACAAGACCCACGAAATCCGCCCGGAGCAGTCCGTCGAGCTGCTGAAGGAACTGCACATCCTCACCCGCGACGGGAAGCTGAACCAGGACAGCCGCCGCAAGCTGAAGCAGGTCTATCACCTGTTCCAGTTCATCGAGCCGCTGCTCGCCGGCGTGCAGGCCGACAAGGGCCACGTGACGCTCGTCGATCACGGCGCCGGCAAGTCGTATCTCGGCTTCATCCTGTACGACCTGTTCTTCAAGCAGCAGCCGGGGCACGGCACACCGGCGTTCGCGTCGCACGTGTACGGCATCGAGACGCGCGAAGAACTCGTCGCGCGCTCGACCGAGCTTGCCGCGCGGCTCGGGTTCGGCGGCATGTCGTTCCTGAACCTGTCGGTCGCCGATTCGATCACGTCGCCGCAACTGCCCGACACGGTCGACGTCGTCACCGCGCTACATGCGTGCGACACGGCGACCGACGACGCGATCCGCTTCGCGCTCGCGAAGCGCGCGCAGCACATCGTGCTGGTGCCGTGCTGCCAGGCGGAGGTCGCGGGCGTGCTGCGCAGGAACAAGGGCAAGTCGCTCGCGAATGCGCTGACCGAGGTGTGGCGGCATCCGCTGCATACGCGCGAATTCGGCAGCCAGATCACCAACGTGCTGCGCTGCCTGCAGCTCGAGGCGCACGGCTACCAGGTCAGCGTGACCGAGCTGGTCGGCTGGGAGCATTCGATGAAGAACGAGCTGATCATCGCGCAGTACAAGAACCTGCCGCGCCGCAAGCCGGGCGAGCGGTTGAACGAGATCCTCGCGATGTTCGGGCTGGCCGAGCTGAACGAGCGCTTCTTCGTCGCGCAAGCCGCCGCGGCGGGCGACGCCGCCGTCGAGCCGGCCGAAGGCTGACGCGGTCGCGCGGGCATGGCGCCCGCGCCGCGCGTGGCACGCCGCATCACACGTCGTCGCCCGGCCGGCGCATCCATTCGCGCCAGCCTTCGTGGTCGAGGCGGCGCAGCGTTTCCTGATTCTTTTCGTAGATCGCGGACGCGTCCGGGAACGCGTCGACCGCGCGTGCGATGCTGTCCTCGCGCAGCAAGTGCAGGATCGGATACGGCGCGCGGTTCGTGTAGTTCTCGATGTCGTCGGGTTCGGTGCCGTCGAACTGGTATTGCGGATGGAAGCTCGCGATCTGCAGCACGCCGTCGAGCCGCAATTGCCGCACGAGCCGCTCGGCGAAGAACAGCGCATCGTTGTAGTCGACGAAATCGGCGAACGCGTGCGGGTAGATCACGAGCGTCGTATCGACCTGCTGCGGGTCCGCCGCTTCCAGCGCGCGCAGCTCGGTTTCGAGTTCGGCGAGCGCGTCCTCCAGCGTCGTCGCTTCGCTGATCGCGTAGCGCACCTGTTCCTTCACGTAGACGCTTTTCGCGAACGGGCACAGATTGAGCCCGATCACCGCGCGCGCGAGCCAGTGCCGCGTGGCGGCGAGGATGTCGTCGTGCGAATCGGGGCGGGTGTCGGTCATCGTGATACCAGTCGGGCGGAAGGGCGAAGAGGGCCGCATTGTAGCGGGCGCGCCGGGGACGAACGCGCGCGGCCCGTCACGCGCAGGCCGCCTCGATCAATTGCGTGACGAGTGCGGGCGCGGTGCCGATCGGCGTTTCGCCATGCCGGTAGGTCTGGCTGGCCGCATAGATGCCTTCGACCACCAGCGCGAGCGCATCGGCGAGCGCCTTCGGCTGCCGCGCGCCGGCGCTTTCGCATAGCGCGACGAGCCGTTTCATCAGCTGCTCCTTGTTCTGCGCGACGCGTTCGCGCGCCGGGTGCGACGCATCCGGGAATTCGGCGGCCACGTTGACGAACGGGCAGCCGCGATAGTCCTTTTGCGTCGCGCGCTCGGCGAGATCGGCGAAGTACTGGATCAACTGCGCCTTCGGCTGGCCCGGATGCTTCGCGGCGCTCGTGTCGAGCCGCTCGAAGAAGCACGCGTCCATCCGTTCCAGATACGCGAGGATCAGCTCGTCCTTCGACGAGAACTGGCGGTACAGGCTCATCTTGTTGACGCCCGCGCGTTCCACCACCGCCTCGACGCCGACCGTGCGCACCCCTTCCTTGTAAAACAGCTCCTCGGCGGCACGCAGCAGATGCTCCTGCGCGGTGGCGCCGTCGATCGGCCGGCGCGTGCGCCGCGCCAGCGGTTTGGCGACCTCGATGCCCGACATGATGGCCCTCGACTACGTAATGGATTGCTTGACATGTTACCGACTGGTAACTACGATCGCAACACAGTTGTGACCGGTCGGTAACAATCGCGGCCGGATCGACAGACGAATGCCAAGCGTCGGCCCGGGTCAGCCGATGTTGAAATGCGCGGCGGAGGTGGCCTGGTCGGGGCGGCGTGGTGCGATGGCGCCGGAACCGCCAACTGGAGAACGTGAAGATGAACTGGGCAGTGACACGAATCGGCGGGCGCTTCCATTACGGATGGCTCGCGGCGGCGGTGGTATTCCTGATCCTGCTGGCGGCGGCCGGCACGCGCGCGACGCCGAGCGTGCTGATGGTGCCGCTCGAACGCGAACTCGGCTGGAGCCGCGCGGCGATTTCGCTGGCGATTTCGGTGAACATCGCGTTGTACGGCCTGACGGGCCCGTTCGCGGCCGCCGCGATGCAGCGCTTCGGGCTGCGTCCGACGATCCTCACCGCGCTCGTGACGATGAGCGCGGGCGTCGCGCTGTCGTCGATGATGACGCAGAGCTGGCAGATGGTACTGATCTGGGGGCTGATGGTCGGCTGCTCGACGGGCGTCGTCGCGCTGACGCTGTCCGCGACCTTCGTCACGCGCTGGTTCCATGCGCGGCGCGGCCTCGTGATGGGGATCCTGACCGCGAGCACGGCCACCGGCCAGCTCGTGTTCCTGCCGATGCTCGCGGCGATCGCGCAGCGCCACGGCTGGCGGCCGGTCGTGCTGGTCGTCGCGGTGGCGGCCGCGATCGTGATTCCGCTGGTCGCGTTCCTGCTGCCCGAGCGGCCGGCCGACGTGAAGCTGCGCCCGTACGGCGAGCCGGTCGATACGCCGGCGGCGCCCGATGCGACGAAGGAGAATCCGCTCGCGGTCGCGTTCCGCACGCTGCTGATGGCGAGCCGCTCGCGCGACTTCTGGCTGCTGTTCTTCAGCTTCTTCATCTGCGGCGCGAGCACCAACGGCTATGTCGGCACGCACCTGATCGCGATGTGCAGCGACTACGGGATGACCGAAGTGCAGGGCGCGTCGCTGCTCGCGGCGATGGGCGTGTTCGACCTGTTCGGCACGACGCTGTCGGGATGGTTGTCCGACCGTTACGACAACCGCGTGCTGCTGTTCTGGTACTACGGGCTGCGCGGGCTGTCGCTGATCTACCTGCCGCATGCGTTCGGGATCGATTTCTTCGGGCTGCCGCTGTTCGCGATGTTCTACGGGCTCGACTGGATCGCGACCGTGCCGCCCACCGTGCGGCTCGCGACCGACGTGTTCGGCAAGGCCGCCGCACCGGTCGTGTTCGGCTGGATCGTCGCCGGCCACCAGCTCGGCGCGGCGTTCGCGGCGCTCGGCGCCGGGCTGCTGCGCGCGAGCCTCGGCACCTACACGATCGCATCGATGATCTCGGGCGGGCTGTGTATCGTCGGCGCGCTGATCGTGCTGCGGATCAATCGCGGCCCGTCGCGCGCGGCCGCGCAGGCGGCCTGAGCGCGGCGGACCGGCCGGCCGCACACGCTGCGGTCGGCCATTGCACGCGCGGCGATTTGCATAGCGCGGCAGGATCGGGCGCGCTGTCGCTCAAGCGGGTATGCTTGCGGTTCGCCGGGCGTTCGCGCCCCTTCATCGATGTCAGCGAGGAACCGCATGTCCGTCAAACCTGCTCCCACCACTGTTTCGATTCACGATCTGATCGCGGGCCGCTGGAGCCCCCGCGCGTATTCGGATGAAGCCGTCAGCGCCGGCGATCTCCACGCGGTGCTCGAAGCGGCACGCTGGGCCCCGTCCGCGTACAACGCGCAACCGTGGCGTTTCATCGTATTCGATCGCACCCAGGACGAAGACGCGTTCAAGCGCGCGTTCGCGACGCTGGTGCCGTTCAACCAGGGCTGGAATGCACCGGCGCCGGTGCTGATCGCGGTCACCGCGCACACGCTGACGCCGAAGGGCGAGCCGGCGCCGACCGCGCTGTACGACGCCGGCGCCGCCGCGATGTCGCTGGTGCTGCAGGCGCACGCGCTCGGCCTCGCCGCGCACCAGATGAGCGGGTTCGACGCGAAGGCATTCCGCGACGCGTTCGCGATTCCGGCGGATGTCGCGATCGTGTCGATCATTTCGCTCGGCCACTACGGCAATGTCGACAAGCTCGATCCCGTGCTGCGCGATCGCGAGAAGGCGCCGCGCACGCGCCACGCGCTCGGCGAAGTCGTCTACGCGGGTGCGTGGAAGAAGAGCTTCGACGCAGCGGCCTGACCCCGCGGGTGGGCAGGCTGCGTCGCGCATCCTGTCCGCGCCCGTTTCCGGCGCGCCACGCCGCGCGCCGTCGCCACCGGCGCCCGTTGCGCGGCCCCGGTGGCCGGCCCCGGTTGTGATCCCGCGGGCTTCATGTTAAAAAGCCGATCCTTTCCGTTTTCGCGCCGGCCCTGCTGCGGCAACTTCCCATGACTTACTGCGCGATCGATTTCGGCACGTCCAATTCCGCCGTGGCGCTGCCCGACGGCGACGGCATGCGCCTCGCGCCCGTCGAGGGCGACCACCTGACGCTGCCCACCGCGATCTTCTTCAACAACGACGAAGAGACGGTCGAATACGGCCGGGCGGCGCTGGCTTCCTATATCGACGGCTTCGACGGCCGGCTGATGCGCTCGATGAAGAGCATCCTCGGCTCGCCGCTCGCGGAAACGACAACCGATCTCGGCGACGGCAGCGCGATCGCGTACACCGAAATCATCGCGCGCTTTCTGACGCACCTGAAGCGCAAGGCCGAAGCGCGCGCGGGCGCGCCGATCGGCCGCGCGGTGCTTGGCCGGCCGGTGTTCTTCGTCGACGACGATCCGCGCGCCGACCGTCTCGCCCAGGATCAGCTCGAGGCGGCCGCGCAATCGGTCGGCTTCGCGGACGTTCACTTCCAGTACGAACCGATCGCCGCCGCATTCGACTACGAATCGCGCCAGCCGGCCGAGCGTCTCGTGCTGGTCGCCGACATCGGCGGCGGCACGTCCGACTTCTCGCTGGTGCGCGTTGGCCCGGCGCGGATGGCGCGGCTCGAGCGCAAGGACGACGTGCTGGCGCACCACGGCGTGCACGTCGCGGGCACCGACTACGACCGGCGTGTCGAGCTGGCGGCGATCCTGCCCGCATTCGGCTACCGTTCGCTCGACCCGGAAGGGCGCGAGCTGCCGAACAAGATCTACTTCGATCTCGCGACCTGGCACCTGATCAACACCGTCTACACCCCGAAGCGCGTCGGCGAGCTGAAGCTGATGAAGCACCTGTACCAGGACGTGCGGCAGTACGACCGGCTCACGAGCGTGGTCGACCAGCGGCTCGGGCACGCGCTGATGGCGCGTGCGGAAGAAGCGAAGATCGGCGTCGCGGCGGGCGGGGAGACGATGATCGACCTGAACGACGTGGAAGAGGATCTGTTGATCGCATTCGACGCGAATCGCCTCGTCGACGCGAGCCGCGACGATACCGCGCGCATCGTCGACGCCGCGCGCGAGACGGTGCGGCTCGCGGGCGTGGCGCCGCGCGACGTCGGTGCGCTGTATTTCACCGGTGGTTCGACGGGGCTTGCATTCCTGTCCGGCGCGCTCGCCGGTGCGTTCCCGGATGCGCAGCCGGTGTTCGGCGATCGCCTCGCGAGTGTCGCGACGGGGCTCGGCATTCACGCGCAGCGACTGTTCGGCTGAACGGCGGGCGGCTACGGGCCGCCATGCGCCACCATGTAGGACGACCGGCGCGCAAAAACAAAAAGCCCCGCCGAAGCGGGGCTTTTTTACACGAATAATCGCGCCAAGCTTAGACCGGACGGATGTTCGCAGCTTGCAGACCCTTCGGGCCCGTCTTCACTTCGAATTCAACCTTCTGGTTTTCTTGCAGCGTCTTGAAGCCTTCGACGCGGATTTCCGAGAAGTGCGCGAACAGATCGTCGCCGCCGCCTTCCGGGGTGATGAAGCCGAAGCCCTTTGCGTCATTGAACCACTTGACGGTACCGGTTGCCATGTTACTTGTTCCTAAAAAAATAAAACGGGGCCGAGGCCCATGGGGTGCGGAAAATCAAGGAAGGGGTAATAGGACCAACCGGAGTACCGTTGATGGGCGAACTACGAAAGAACCAATTCACTCGCCGCTTGAAATCCTGCGAAGTCCTTTATACGGCTAATCCTTCTGACGGTCAACCGTATTCCCATGCTCTCAGGGTTATTGCGGATATCTGGTTTACAAAGCTTGCAAGCGATGCGAATTTTTTGTAGGGGTCGATCGATTTTGGCGCCACGTTCGAGGTGCAACCGTTAAACTACGCGCCGCGTGGACGGGTTGCCCCGATCGGGTAACCCTCCTCCCCAAGAATGCGTGCGCGGCGCGCTCCGAGCCGATCCCGGATCGCAGGCCGACCATGCTTTTTGAGACACAGGAGAGGATGTGAAGAGTTCTATTCAACGGAACATCGGCCCGTTTGCATTGATGCTGACGGGGCTGGGTTCGATTATCGGCTCGGGTTGGCTGTTCGGTGCCTGGAAGGCCGCGAAGATCGCCGGTCCGGCGGCGATTTGCGCATGGATCATCGGCGCCGTCGTGATTCTCGCGATTGCGCTGACGTATGCGGAACTGGGGGCGATGTTCCCCGAATCGGGTGGCATGGTGCGTTACGCGCGCTACTCGCACGGTTCGCTGGTGGGCTTCATCAGCGCATGGGCCAACTGGATCGCGATCGTATCCGTGATCCCGATCGAGGCCGAAGCATCGATCCAGTACATGAGCACTTGGCCGTATCCGTGGGCGCACGCCCTGTTCGTGAACGGTGAATTACAGACGCTCGGGCTGCTGCTGTCGGCCGTGCTGGTCGTCGTCTACTTCATGCTGAACTACTGGGGCGTCAAGGCCTTCGCGCGGGCGAACACCGCGATCACGATCTTCAAGTTCCTGATCCCCGGCCTCACGATCCTCGGCCTGATGCTGTCGAGCTTCCATTCGGAGAACCTCGGCACCGCATCCAATGCCAGCTTTGCGCCGTACGGCTGGTCGGCCGTGCTGACCGCGGTCGCGACGAGCGGCATCGTGTTCGCGTTCAACGGCTTCCAGAGCCCGGTGAACCTGGCCGGTGAAGCGCGCAATCCGTCGCGCAGCGTGCCGTTCGCGGTGATCACGTCGATCCTGCTCGCACTCGTGATCTACGTGCTGCTGCAAATGGCGTATATCGGTTCGGTGAACCCGGCCGACGTCGCGAAGGGCTGGGAGCACTTCAACTTCTCGTCGCCGTTCGCGGAGCTCGCGATCGCGCTGAACCTGAACTGGCTCGCGATCCTGCTGTACGTCGACGCGTTCATCAGCCCGAGCGGCACCGGCACGACCTACATGGCGACGACCACCCGCATGATCTACGCGATGGAGCGCAACAACACGATGCCGAAGATGTTCGGCAACGTGCACCCGATCTACGGCGTGCCGCGCCAGGCGATGTGGTTCAACCTGCTCGTGTCGTTCATCTTCCTGTTCTTCTTCCGCGGCTGGAGCTCGCTCGCGGCGGTGATCTCGGTCGCGACGGTGATCTCGTACCTGACCGGCCCGATCAGCCTGATGGCGCTGCGCCGTTCGGCGACCGACATCGAGCGCCCGCTGTCGATTCCGCTGATGAAGCTGATCGCGCCGTTCGCGTTCGTATGCGCGTCGCTGATCCTGTACTGGGCGAAGTGGCCGCTGACGGGCGAAATCATCCTGCTGATGATCGTCGCGCTGCCGGTGTATTTCTACTTCCAGGCGAAGTCGGGCTGGACCGGCTGGGGCGCCGACCTGAAGGCCGCGTGGTGGCTGGTCGCATACTTGCCGACGATGGCCGTGCTGTCGCTGATCGGCAGCAAGGAGTTCGGCGGTCATGGCTACCTGCCGTATGGCTGGGACATGCTGATCGTCGCGGCGATTTCGCTGGTGTTCTACTTCTGGGGCGTGAATACCGGCTACCGGACCCAGTATCTCGACGAGCGCGAGTCGCACGACGAGATCCTCGAAGGGGTCGGTGTCTGACGCGTGACCTGTCGCCGGATTCGGCGGCGGCAGGATGCAGCGCAAAAAAGCCCGCCCGAGCGCGATACTCGGGCGGGCTTTTTGCTGACTGGCTCGGCGGTTGCACCGCCGTCCGGGTTCAGGCGTCGGCGTTCGCGAACACGTAGTTCGTCATCGCAAGCACGCGCTGGTACGTGCCGAGCGACTGGATGCCGAGCCGGTAGTCGTCATCCGCCGCGCCGAGTGCCGTGAAGACCGGCAGCAGGTGCTCGTCGGTCGGATGCATCAGCGCCGCGTGCGGCGCCTGCCGGCGATAGTCGAGCAGCGCATCGACGTCGCGCGCGGCGAGTTTCGCCTCGAACCAGTCGGTGAATTCGGCGACGCGCGGGTCCGCATCCTCGGGCGCCGCGCCGAAATCGGCGGCGCGCAGGTTGTGCGTGATCTGGCCCGAGCCGATCACCATCACGCCTTCGTCGCGCAGCGGCCGCAGCGCGCGGCCGAGCGCGAAGTGATGCGCGGCGTTCGCGCGCGGCTGGATCGACAGTTGCGCGACCGGCACGTCGGCTTCCGGAAACATCAGCAGCATCGGCACCCACGCGCCGTGATCGAGCCCGTGTTCGGTCGTCGCGGTCGCGATGCCGGCCGCGTTCAGCAGCGCGGCCGCGCGTTCGGCGACATCCGGTGCGCCCGGCGCCGGATAGCGGATGTCGTACAGCGCCTGCGGGAAACCGTAGAAATCGTGGATCGTGTCCGGATGCGCGGCGACGCTCGCGACCGGCTGTTGCGTGCCCCAGTGCGCGGACAGCATCAGCACCGCGCGCGGGCGCGGCAACTCGGCGCCGAGGTGCGTGAACGCGCCGGACGGCAGCGCCGGGTCGATCGGCAGTGTCGGGGCGCCGTGGGACAGGTAGAGCGAAGGCAAGCGGTTCATGGTGGTGACCTGCAAAAGGGGTTGCCTGTGACTATAAGCGCGTACCGTGCATTGATAAATCGGCGACAGAGAATTTGATTGACGTCTGTTTGTTGATAATCGTGGCGACGACCGGTGCTCGAATGCGGATTCGCATCCAAAGGTGAGAAATCGATGGGAGTTGCAGTGCGAATCGAAGGAGATCCGCGCAGAAGGATGGCTTACTGCGCGTGCCGGATGCCGGCCCACGGCGTCGTGAGCGGGGCGCTGAGCGCGAATAGGTCGAGCACGCGCGTGACGGTCTGGTCGACGAGTTCCTCGATCGTCTTCGGCATCGCGTAGAACGCGGGCAGCGGCGGGAAGACGATGCCGCCCATTTCGGTGACGGCGGTCATGTTGCGCAGATGCGCGAGGTTGAACGGCGTTTCGCGCACCATCAGCACGAGACGGCGGCGTTCCTTCAGCGTGACGTCGGCCGCGCGCGTGATCAGGTTGTCGGACAGCCCGTGCGCGACGCTCGCCAGCGTCTTCATCGAGCAGGGCGCGATCACCATGCCGTCGGTCGCGAACGAGCCCGACGCGATCGTCGCGCCGACGTCGCGCACCGAATGCACGACGTCCGCACGGCGTTCGACATCGGCCTTCGGCAGCTTCAGTTCATGCTGGATGTTGAGCCAGCCGGCGTTCGAGATCAGCAGATGCGTTTCGACGCCGCCGGCGGCGCGCAGCAGGTCGAGCAGCCGCACACCATAGATCGCGCCGGTGGCGCCGGTGATCGCGACGATCAGCCGGCGTGGCGGCGCGCTGGGAGATGCCATTGAAATGGGGATGGGTGCCGCGTGTTAGGCGGCGGCGAACAGTTGCTGCAGTTCGCCCGACTGGTACATCTCCATCATGATGTCCGAGCCGCCGATGAATTCGCCCTTCACGTACAGCTGCGGGATGGTCGGCCAGTTCGAGAATGCCTTGATGCCCTGGCGGATTTCGTCGTCCTCGAGCACGTTGACCGTCTTGAACTGGTCGACGCCGCAGGCCTTCAGCACCTGCACGGCGCGGCCCGAGAAGCCGCACATCGGGAATTGCGCGTTGCCCTTCATGAAGAGCACGACCTGGTTTTCGTCGACGATTTGCTTGATACGTTGTTGGGTGTCCATGACTGACCTTGCGTTTGCGGGGCGTTAGATCGAAATGATAGCGGATTTCAACCGGGCGGGCCGGCCATCAGCCCGGCAGGCGGCCGCCGGTCGTGCGTTCGATGGCGGCGAGATCGGCGAGCGATTCGACTGCGACGAAGCCGTGCGACGCCAGGATCGCGCGGACGGCTTCGGCCTGGTCGTAGCCGTGCTCGATCCAGAGCGTGCCGCCCGGTTTCAGATGTGCGCCGGCGCCCGCGACGATCGTGCGGATCGCGCTGAGGCCGTCGGCATCGTCGGTGAGCGCGCCGCGCGGCTCGAAACGCAGGTCGCCTTGCGCGAGGTGCGGGTCGTGCTGCGCGATGTACGGCGGGTTGCTGACGATCGTATCGAACGCGAGCGCGGGATCGAGCGCCGCGTACCAGTCGCTCTGCAGCCAGTGCAGCGGGCCGCCGGGGCGCCGCGCGTCGAGCAGTTTGTCGGCGTTGCGTTGCGCGACCGCGAGCGCGGCCGGCGAGCGGTCGAGCGCCCAGACGCGCGCATCGGGACGCTCGGCCGCGATCGACACGGCGATCGCGCCGCTGCCGGTGCCGAGGTCGAGCACGGCGGCATGCGGCAGCCCGCCGATCGCGTCGAGCGCGGCTTCGACGAGCAGCTCGGTTTCGGGGCGCGGGATCAGCACGTCGGGCGTCACGTCGAACGGGCGGCCGAAGAACTCGCGCATCCCGACCAGTTGCGCGACGGGCTCGCCGGCGACGCGGCGTGCTTCCAGTGCGCGGAAGCGTTCGACCGCGGCGTCGTCGAGCGGCGCGTCGCCGCGCGTGATCAGCTGCGTGCGGGTCCAGCCGAGCGCATGCGCGAGCAGCACGCGCGCATCGACCGGATCGAGCGGCGATGCGCGTAGCAGCGCGTCGGCGGTGGTGTCGGACATCGCGGCCTCAGTCGGCTTCGCCGAGCGACGCGAGCAACTCGGCCTGATGCTCGGTGACGAGCGCGCCGATCAGTTCGTCGAGATCGCCGTCCATGATCGCCTCGAGCCGGTACAGCGTCAGGTTGATCCGGTGGTCGGTCATCCGGCCCTGCGGGAAGTTGTACGTGCGGATGCGCTCCGAGCGGTCGCCGGAGCCGATCAGGCTCTTGCGCGTCGCGGCTTCCTTCGCATGCTGCTCGTGATACTGCTTGTCCTTGATGCGCGCGGCGAGCACCTTCAGCGCGCGATCCTTGTTCTTGTGCTGCGAGCGGTCGTCCTGGCATTCGACGACGATCCCGGTCGGGATGTGCGTGACGCGCACCGCCGAATCGGTCTTGTTGATGTGCTGGCCGCCGGCGCCGGACGCGCGGAACGTGTCGATGCGCAGGTCGGCCGGATTGATCTCGACCTCGCCGATTTCGTCCGCTTCCGGCATCACGGCGACCGTGCACGCGGACGTATGGATGCGCCCTTGCGTCTCGGTGGCCGGCACGCGCTGCACGCGATGGCCGCCCGATTCGAACTTCAGGCGCGAATACGCGCCCTGGCCCGCGATCCGCACGATCACTTCCTTGTAGCCGCCGAGATCCGACGCGCTCTCCGACATCATTTCGACCTGCCAGCGCTGGCGTTCCGCGAAGCGCAGGTACATGCGCAGCAGGTCGCCCGCGAACAGCGCCGATTCGTCGCCACCCGTGCCCGCGCGGATTTCGAGGAAGATGTTGCGGTCGTCATTCGGATCCTTCGGCAGCAGCATCTTCTGCAGCTCGGTCTCGAGGCGCGCCATGCCTTCGCGCGCGCTGCGGATCTCGTCTTCCGCGAAATCGCGCATCGACGGATCGGCGAGCAGCTCCTGCGCGGCCGCCTCGTCGCTGCGCGACTGGCGCCATAACGCGTATTGCTCGACGACCGGGCCGAGTTCCGCATGTTCGCGTGTCAGCTTGCGGTACTGGTCGAGGTCGGCCGTGACGTTTTCGCGGCTCAGCAGGTCGTTCAGTTCGGCCAGCCGTGTGGACAGCTGGTCGAGCTTGCGTTGCATGCTCGTCTTCATGGTGTGGAGCGGCGCTCCCGGGCAAGGGGTATTCGGAAAGGATAGGCCGGCGGCAGGACAACGACCGGCCGGCGGCAGGGCGACCGGGCGGCGCTAGTGGCCGGATGGGTCGTTCGAGCGCGGCGCGTGCTGGTAGAAGCCGCGCATCAGGTCGATCAGCGAATCGCGATCGGCGCCGTTGACGCGGTTGAGCGCGCTCGTCGGGCCGTGGATCAGCTTGTTGGTCAGCGCCTGCGACAGCGCTTCGAGCACCGCAGCCGGATCGTCACCGCGCGCGAGCAGCTTCTGCGCCTTCTCGACTTCGGCCCGGCGCAGCGCGTCCGCCTGCGTATGCATGTGACGGATCACCGGCACGACGCTGCGCGTGTCGAGCCATTGCATGAAATTCTGCACGCGCGTCTCGATGATCGCTTCGGCCTGCGCGACCGCGGCCTGGCGCGATGCGTTGCCCTCGCGCACGATCGCACCGAGATCGTCGACGGTGTAAAGGAACACGTCCTTCAGCTTGCCGACTTCGGGCTCGATGTCGCGCGGCACCGCGAGATCGACCATGAAGATCGGCCGGTGGCGGCGCGCCTTCACCGCGCGCTCGACCGCGCCGAGGCCGATGATCGGCAACGTCGACGCGGTGCACGACACGATGATGTCGAATTCGTGCATGCGCGTGGGCAGGTCGGCCAGCGGCATCGCGCGGCCGTTGAAGCGTTCGGCGAGCCGCTGGCCGCGTTCGGCCGTGCGGTTCGCGACGACGAGTTCGCGCGGGCCTTGCGCGGCGAAGTGCGTCGCGCACAGCTCGATCATTTCGCCGGCGCCGATGAACAGCACGCGCTGATCCGACACCTTTTCGAAGATCCGCTGCGCGAGGCGCACCGCGGCGGCGGCCATCGACACCGACTGCGTGCCGATTTCGGTCGTGCCGCGTACTTCCTTCGCCACCGCGAACGTGCGCTGGAATAGCTGGTTCAGGTAGGTGCCGAGCGCGCCCGCTTCGGTCGCGGTGCGAACGGCATCCTTCATCTGGCCCAGAATCTGGGTTTCGCCGAGCACCATCGAATCGAGGCCGGACGCGACACGAAACGCGTGCCGGACCGCTTCCGACTGCGGCAGCGCATAGACGTGCGGCGCGAGCTCGTCGACCGGAATCCGGTGATATTCCGACAGCCAGCGGAGCGCGCCTTCGCGGGCCGCGCGATCGTCGGTCGCGCAATACAGTTCGGTGCGGTTGCAGGTGGAGAGGATCGCCGCCTCGGGCGTATTCGGCGCCTGCGGGCCGAGAAACACGTTCTTGAACGTGACGAGAGCCGGTTTGATTTGCTCGAGCGGAAACGCCACGCGTTCGCGCAGGGCGACAGGCGCAGTGTGATGGTTGATTCCGATCGTGAGGAGTTGCATATCGAGGGCTATCGTTTAGCCTCATATTATAGCGTTTCAGTGATTTCCTCACTCGCTGCATACCGGGCATCGGCGTGGCGGGGCCGCGAATTTGGGGGTTCGATCGGCACGCGGTCGAGCTGATAGCCGAAGCCATAGAGCGGCAACAGCCGGTAGCCGCGCTCCGGAAGCAGCTGCAATTTGCTGCGCAGCCGGGACGCGTGCGTGTCGAGCGTGCGCGACTTCATGTCGCGGCGGCGGCCCCATACCGTTTCGAGGATATGGGCGCGCGACACGGGCCGCGACACGTTCGTGAGCAGCAACTGCGCGAAACGGAACTCCTTCGGCGTGAGTGAAACGATTGCGTCGCCGAAACGCACGAGGCAATGCGTGGTGTCGAATGCGTATTCGCCATACGTTTCGCGCGAGCGGGCAGGTGCGCGCCGTACGCCCGCGCGCCGGCTTAGCGCGTTGACGCGCGCGAGAAACTCGGGCCCGCTCACGGGGCGCACGAGGCAATCGTCGGCGCCCGCGTGCAGGCACGAGACGATTTCGCTTTCGCGCGCCGACTGCATCATGGCAATGGCCGGCAGCCCGGGCAGGACCGCCTGCGCGCGCGGAATGACTTCCTGCGCCGGCTGGTCGCCGGCCCAGTGGCCGGTGACCAGCATGTCGCAGGTGTTGTCGGCGGCGAGCCATTCGAAGAATGCGGTGCTGGACGGAAACGCATGGCACACATGACCGCCCGCGAAGAGCAGGCGGTTCAGGAGTGCGCTATGACGCGACTCCGGATCGATCAGAGCGATTCGCATGACGATTTCTTCAATACGGCAGCCGGTGTGCGCTTGCCATAACGTCGAGTCGGCCCCTACACTCGAACGTTCGCGGCGCCCGGCTGGTCTCGGGTTCGATGGATGAATCGATGCTAGCCGCTGGCAACGTTCACGCCTATGGGACGAATCTGAATTTATAGAAGGCGTTGAATGAACTGGTTTGGAATCCTTGTCCTGGGAGCGGCCGTCGGGCTGTTCGGCCGCTGGCTGCATCCGATGCGGCGCACGCGTCGGCCGGCGTGGTGGATCGCGGTGCTCGTCGGCATCGTGGGCGCGGCCGCCGCCCGCATGGTCGGCAATCTCTCGGGACTGTTTTACGATGGCGAGACGCTCGAATGGCCGGTCTGCACCGGCGTCGCGTTCCTCGCCGTAGCCGTGACGGTCGCGCTGTCGGCCCGTCGCTGAATGCTCTCAGGTGAAATCATGAATGCCCGTCTCCCCGAAGTCTCGCCGGTGCCGGCCCGTCTCGCGCTGCTGCGTGACGCGATGGCCCGCGAGAACCTGGCCGCCTATCTCGTGCCGTCCGCCGATCCCCATCTGTCCGAATACCTGCCGGAACGCTGGCAGGCGCGCCGCTGGCTGTCGGGTTTCACGGGCTCGGTCGGCACGCTGGTCGTGACCGCGGAGTTCGCGGGGTTGTGGGTCGACAGCCGCTACTGGGTGCAGGCCGACGCCGAGCTGGCGGGCACGGGCGTGCAACTGATGAAGATGACGGGCGGGCAGCAGAGCGCACCGCACGTCGACTGGCTCGCGCAGAACGTGGCGACCGGCGCGACGGTCGGCGTCGACGGCGCCGTGCTCGGCGTCGCGGCCGCGCGCGGGCTGACGGCCGCGCTGAGCGCGCGCGGCATTGCGCTGCGCACCGACGTCGACCTGCTCGACGCGATCTGGCCGGAGCGGCCGGGGCTGCCCGCCGACGCGGTGTTCGAGCACGTGGCGCCGCAGGCCGACACGACGCGCGCGAGCAAGCTGGCCGACGTGCGCCGCGCGATGCACGCGCAGGGCGCGCAATGGCACTTCGTGTCGACGCTCGACGATCTCGCGTGGCTGTTCAACCTGCGCGGCGCCGACGTCAACTTCAATCCGGTGTTCGTTGCGCACGCATTGATCGGCGCCGATCGCGCGACGCTGTTCGTCGCCGACGGCAAGGTGCCGCCGGCGCTGGCCGCGTCGCTCGCGCGGGATGGCGTCGACGTCCGCGCGTACGACGCCGCGCGTGCGTCGCTCGCGGCGCTGCCCGACGGCGCGACGCTGCTGATCGACCCGCGCCGCGTGACGTTCGGCACGCTCGAGGCCGTGCCGGCCGGCGTGAAGCTCGTCGAGGCCGTGAATCCGTCGACGTTCGCGAAATCGCGCAAGACGTCCGCGGAGATCGAGCACGTGCGCGTGACGATGGAGCACGACGGCGCCGCGCTCGCGGAGTTCTTCGCGTGGTTCGAACAGGCCGTCAATCGCGAGACGATCACCGAGCTGACGATCGAGGAAAAGCTCACGGCCGCGCGCGCCCGGCGCCCCGGCTACGTGTCGGCGAGCTTCGCGACGATCGCCGGCTTCAACGCGAACGGCGCGATGCCGCACTACCACGCGACGCGCGAGTCGCACGCGACGATCGTCGGCGACGGCCTGCTGCTGATCGATTCGGGCGGCCAATACATGACGGGCACGACCGACATCACGCGCGTCGTGCCGGTCGGCACCGTCAGCGACCTGCAGCGGCGCGATTTCACGATCGTGCTGAAGTCGATGATGGCGCTGTCGCGCGCCCGCTTCCCGCGCGGCATCCGCTCGCCGATGCTCGACGCGATCGCCCGTGCGCCGATGTGGGCGGCCGGGCTCGACTACGGCCACGGCACCGGGCATGGCGTCGGTTACTTCCTGAACGTGCACGAAGGCCCGCAGGTCATCTCGCACTACGCGCCGGCCGAGCCGTACACGGCGATGGAAGAGGGGATGATCACGTCGATCGAGCCGGGCGTGTACCGTCCGGGCCAGTGGGGCATCCGGATCGAGAACCTGGTCGTGAACCGGGCGGCCGGGAAGACGGAGTTCGGCGATTTCCTCGCGTTCGAGACGCTGACGCTGTGCCCGATCGACACGCGCTGCGTGCTGATCGAGATGCTGCACGACGAAGAGCGCGCGTGGCTGAACACGTATCACGCGACGGTGCGCGAGCGTGTCGGCCGGCACCTGGGCGGCGACGCGAAGGCGTGGCTCGACGCGCGCACGCAGCCGATCTGATGCAACGCGCGGCAACGGCCGGATGGCGATTCGGTCAAGATCGAACGACGGCCGGACGATAACAGCGAGGGCAAGCAATGGCGGATACGGCGGTGATCGTGGTCGACATGCAGCGCGGGCTGGTGGAGCGGGCGCGGCCCGCGTACCGGCTCGACGACGTGGTGTCGGGCATCAACCGGTTGACGGCGGCGGGGCGCGCGGCGAACGCGCCGGTGTGCTTCGTGCAGCACGACGGCGACGCGGACGACGACGTCGTGCCCGGCACGCCGGGCTGGGAACTGCATGCGGGGCTGGTCGTCGGCCGCGACGACTGGCGCGTGCGCAAGCAGGCGAGCGACGCGTTCCACGACACGCCGCTCGCGGCGCAGCTCGATCGCCACGGCATCCGCTCGGTGCTGATCTGCGGCTATGCGACCGAGTTCTGCATCGATTCGGCCGCGCGCCGCGCTGCTCGGCTATCGGACGACCGTCGTGTCCGACCTGCACACGACGAACGAGCGCGCCCACCTGTCGGCGGCGCAGATCGTCGCGCACCATCAGTTCATCTGGAACAACAATTCGCTGTCGGGCAACGCGGTGACGCCGCGTCCGCTCGCGGACGTGCTCGCCACGGAGTTCGCATGACGATCAAGGCAGTGGTGTTCGATTTCGGCGGCGTGCTGATCGACTGGAGTCCCGAGTACCTTTATCGTGAACTGATTCCCGACGACGCCGAGCGGCGCTGGTTCCTCACGCACGTGTGCGCGATGGACTGGGTGGTCCGCCAGGACGGCGGCCAGACGATCGACGAAGGCACGGCCGAACTCGTCGCGAAGTTTCCGGAGCACGAAGCGCTGATCCGCGCGTTCTACGCGCGCTGGCACGAGATGATCGGCGGCGTGCTCGACGAAGGCGCGGCGCTCGTCGACCGGCTGGACGCGCAGGGGATGCCGCTGTTCGGGCTGACGAACTGGTCCGCGCAGACGTTTCCGTATGCATGGGACAACTTCCCGGTGCTGCGCCGCTTCAAGGACATCGTCGTGTCGGGCCGCGTGAAGCTCGTGAAACCCGATCCGGCGATCTACCGCGAGATGCATGCGCGGATCGATCCACATCTGCCGGGAATCGCGCCGCACGAGCTCGTGTTCATCGACGACAACGCGCACAACGCGGCGGCCGCGACGGCGCTCGGCTGGCATGGCATTCATCACACGAGCGCGGCGGCGACCGAAGCGCGGCTGCGCGAACTGGGCGCGCTGGTGTAAGCGGCGGGGAAGCCACGCGGGATAAAAAAAGCGAGCCAAGGGCTCGCTTTTTTGATCGTGCCGTTCCGGAAGCGGCCCCGTTCGGCGCCGGCCCCGCGTGATCGCGGCGCCGGGCGCCCGGGCCGCGCCGCTCAGCGGCTGATCGGCTTGTAGCGCAGACGCTTCGGCTTCGCGGCTTCCTCGCCGAGGCGCGCACGCTTGTCGGCTTCGTACTCCTGGTAGTTGCCGTCGAAGAACGTGACCTGCGAATCGCCTTCGAACGCAAGGATGTGCGTCGCGATCCGGTCGAGGAACCAGCGATCGTGCGAGATCACCATCACCGAGCCCGCGAATTCGAGCAGCGCGTCTTCCAGCGCACGCAGCGTTTCGACGTCGAGGTCGTTCGACGGTTCGTCCAGCAGCAGCACGTTGCCGCCCGAGATCAGCGTCTTCGCGAGGTGCAGGCGCCCGCGTTCGCCGCCGGACAGGTTGCCGACGACCTTCTGCTGGTCGCCGCCCTTGAAGTTGAAGCGGCCGATGTACGCGCGCGACGGCGTTTCGTACTTGCCGACCGTCAGCACGTCGGCGCCGCCCGAGATTTCCTCGAACACCGTCTTCGAACCGTCGAGCGCGTCGCGGCTCTGGTCGACGTACGCGAGCTTCACCGTCGGGCCCATCACGACTTCGCCCGAATCCGGCTGTTCCTTGCCGGTCAGCATCTTGAACAGCGTCGACTTGCCGGCGCCGTTCGGGCCGATGATGCCGACGATCGCGCCGGCCGGGATCTTGAAGCTCAGGTTGTCGATCAGCAGGCGGTCGCCGAACGACTTGCTGACGTTCTTGAACTCGATCACTTCGTTGCCGAGGCGTTCGCCGGCCGGAATGAAGATTTCCTGCGTTTCGTTGCGCTTCTGGTATTCCTGGCTGCTCAGCTCCTCGAAGCGCGCGATACGCGCCTTCGACTTCGCCTGGCGGCCCTTCGGGTTCTGGCGCACCCACTCCAGTTCCTTCTTGATCGCCTTCTGGCGTGCCGACTCCGACGCTTCTTCCTGCTTCAGGCGCTCTTCCTTCTGGTCGAGCCAGCTGCTGTAGTTGCCCTTCCACGGAATGCCGTGGCCGCGGTCGAGTTCGAGAATCCACTCGGCCGCGTTGTCGAGGAAGTAGCGATCGTGCGTGACGGCGACCACGGTGCCCGGGAAGCGCACCAGGAACTGCTCGAGCCAGTCGACCGATTCTGCGTCGAGGTGGTTGGTCGGTTCGTCGAGCAGCAGCATGTCGGGCTTTTCGAGCAGCAGCTTGCACAGCGCGACGCGGCGCTTTTCGCCGCCCGACAGATGCTCGATCTTCGCGTCCCACGCCGGCAGGCGCAGCGCGTCGGCGGCCACTTCGAGCTGCTGCTCGGGGCTGCCGCCGTCGCTCGACGCGAGGATCGCCTCGTACTTCGCCTGCTCGGCCGCGAGCGCGTCGAAGTCGGCGTCCGGCTCCGCGTACGCCGCGTAGATCTCTTCCAGCTTCTTGTTGGCCTGGAACAGGTCGCCGAGGCCTTCCTCGACGGCTTCGCGCACGGTCTTCGTCGGGTCGAGCTGCGGTTCCTGCGGCAGGTAGCCGATGTTCAGGTTCGGCATCGGCGTGGCTTCGCCTTCGATGTCCTTGTCGACGCCCGCCATGATGCGGATCAGCGTCGACTTGCCCGAGCCGTTCAGGCCGAGCACGCCGATCTTCGCGCCGGGAAAGAACGACAGCGAGATGTCCTTCAGGATCTGGCGCTTGGGCGGCACGATCTTGCCGACCCGGTTCATCGTGAAAACGTATTGGGCCATTTCGGTGTGAAAGTCAGAAGTGGTTGAGACGGCCGCGCAGCGCGCGCGCGTGGCGGCGTCGGGTGATTCGGTACGGAGCGTGCCGCGCGGGGCGCGGCGGTGCGAGCGCGTATTGTACTTCGCCGCCGGCTGCCGCTGGCGCGGCGCAGGCCATTCGGCCGACCCGCGCTCACAGCCACGCGGCGACGCCGCCGTGCCCCGAGCACGTGCCGCGCCGGTGGCGGCTGAAGCTGTACGTGCCGTCGCGGCAGCGCGCGCTCGCGCCGTCCGGCACGCGGCCCGATTTCGAATGCGCGGGCGCATGCACGGTTTCGCCGTCGCGGTTGCGATACGTGTCGTGACGGTCGAGATCGGCTTCGTTGCCGTAGCCGGGCGGCGCGCGATAGGCGTGGGCGGAAGGGGGCAACGCGGCGCCCGCGACGACGAGCGCGGCGGACAGGGTCGCGACATGGGTCGCGCGGCGGAGCAGGGCATGCATGGTCTCTCTCGTTTCCTTCGTTGTTGTCGATGCCGGGCGATGTCGGACCAATCGCCCGCGCCGCATGTTAGCGGATCGGCGCCGGGTGCCCGCACGATGCTACGCCGCGCCGGACATCGACGCCGCGCCATCGGCCTGCGCGGCGTCGAGAATCCACCGGCGGAACGCGGCAACCTTCGGCCGTTCCGCGTGATGCGGCGGATAGACGAGGTAGTACGCGAAATCGTCGAGCCACGCGACGTCGGCAAGCTGCACGAGCCGGCCGCTCGCCAGCTCGCCGCGCACCATCGCGGCCGGCAGCAGCCCGGCGCCCTGGCCCGCGACGATCGCCTGCAGCAGCAGGCCCGAGTCGTCGAACGCGGGGCCGCGCGGCGGGCCGAAATCGTCGATCCGCTGCGCGCCGAACCAGATGTGCCAGCCCTTGCGTTCGGCGTCGTGCAACTGCGGCCAGCCGACGAGTTCGGCCGGCGCTGCCGGCATGCCGAGCCGCGCGACGAGTTCCGGCGACGCGAGCGCGACGATTTCCACCGTCAGCAGGCGTTCGCTGCATAGCCCGATGTAACGCCCGAGGCCGTGACGGATCGCGACGTCGACGCCGTCGCGCGCGAAGTCCGCGAGCGCGTGGCTCGTGACGACCTGCAGATCGACGTCCGGGCACGCCTGCCGGAACTGCGCGAGGCGCGGCACGAGCCACGCGGACGCGAAGAACGGCGTGACGCTCACCGTCAGCACGCCGCTGTCGGCGGCGCCCGACACGCGCTGCGACGCATCGGCGATCTGCCGGAACGCATTGCGCACGGGCGGCAGGTAGTCGCGGCCGGCGGCCGTCAGCAGGATGCCGCGGTTCACGCGCTCGAACAGCTGCACGCCGAGATGCGTCTCGAGCGTACGGATCATCTGGCTCACCGCGCCGGGCGTGACCGACAGCTCCTCGGCGGCCGACTTCACCGACAGGTGGCGGGCGGCGGCTTCGAAGGCGCGCAACGCATTGAGCGGCGGCAGGCGGGAGCGGTTCATTCAGTTTTTCTAAAGCGAAAGTTCGACGAAATATCGTTTGAGACGACGCGTACGCGCGAGTACCGTTGACGCATCGGATTGCATGTTTCGCGGCTGCCTGTCGGCGGCCGATGCGATCAACATAGTTCAACTATATCCACGGGGCAATCCGGACGCCGCCCGGCAGCCGGTGGAACCCGAAAGGAGCATCGTCATGAACCGCCCGGGCGCGTCGCGCATTTTCTACGGCTGGTACGTGGTGGCGGCCGCGTTCGCCGTCACGTTCGTCGGGTTCGGCAGCGCGTATACGTTCAGCGCGTTCGTCGAGTCGCTGCAGCGGGATTTCGCCGCGTCGCGCGGCCAGATCTCGCTCGTGTTCTCGCTCGCCGGCTTCCTGTACTTCGGCTTCGGCATCGTCAGCGGGCCGCTGGCCGATCGTTTCGGCTCGCGGCGGCTCGCCGTCGCCGGAATGCTGCTGACCGGCGTGGGGCTCGCGGCCGCCGGCGCCGCGCATACGCTGCTGCAGGTCTATGTCGCGTACGGGCTCGGTGTCGGTTTCGGCGTTGGCTGCGCGTACGTGCCGGCCGTCGGCGCGGTGCAGCGCTGGTTCGTGCGCCGGCGCGGGTTCGCGTCGGGGCTCGCGGTCGCGGGGATCGGCGTCGGCACGCTCGTGATGCCGCCGCTCGCGTCCGCGCTGATTGTGCAGGTCGGCTGGCGCGGCGCGTATTTCGCGCTGGCCGCGCTCGCGATCGTACTGGGAGCCGGCATGTCGCTGCTGATCGAGAACGATCCGCGCAGGCGCGGTTTGCTGCCGGACGGCGATGCACCCGGCGGCGGCGGTTGGCATGCCGCTGGCGCTGCTGCGTCGACCGGCGCGAGCGTGCATGCCGGCGCGACGGTGCGCGAAGCCGTCACGTCGCGGCCGTTCGCGAGCCTGTACGCGGCTTGCCTCGTCTGCTCGTTCGGCGTGTTCGTCCCGTTCGTTCACCTCGTGCCGTACGCGCTCGATCACGGCGTCGCGCCGTCGACGGCCGTGCTGCTGCTCGGCGCGATCGGCGTGGGCAGCACGGCCGGCCGCTTCTTCCTCGGCGGCCTCGCCGACCGCTTCGGCCGCCGCGCGTCGCTGCTCGCGATGTTCGCCGGCATGGCCGTCGCGCTCGTCGCATGGGCGGGCGCCGGCAGCGTCGCGACGCTGGCCGCGTTCGCGCTCGTGTTCGGCGTGTTCTACGGCGGCTGGGTCGCCGTGCTGCCGGCGGTCGTGATGGACTATTTCGGCGGGCGCAACGTGAGCGCGATCATCGGCATTCTGTACACGAGCGTCGCGTTCGGCACGTTGATCGGGCCGGCCGCCGCAGGCTTCATCTACGACGCGGGCGGCGGCTATCTCGTGCCGATCCTCGCGAGCGCCGCCGCGAATGCGATCGCGTTCGCGATCGTCGCGACCACCGGGCGGGCGCCGGCCGCCGCGCGCGCGGCTGGCGGATAACGCCGCCCGGCTGGGCGCGTCGCGCGGTTTCCGGTAGGGTGACCGGACCGTCAACCATCGACGCACGGTCGGGGAGGCATCGTGACATTCGACGAAGTCCGGCAGATCGCACTGGCGTGGCGCGGCGTCGAGGAACGCACGTCGTACGGCACGCCCGCGCTCAAGGTGAAGGGCAAGCTGCTCGCGCGATTGCGCGAGGACGGCGACACGCTCGTCGTGAAGGGCGTCGGCCCCGACGAGCGCGCGTGGCTGATCGAGTCGGCGCCCGACGTGTACTACGTGACCGATCACTATATCGGCTGGCCGATCGTGCTGGTGCGCCTGTCGGCCGCGCATCCCGACGCCGTGAAAAACCTGCTCCTGCGGGAATGGCGTGCAATCGTGCCGGCGAAGTGGCGGGACGAAGTCGCCGGCGACACGAACTGAACGGCGCGCGCAGCACGCGAGCCGCCGCCGAACCGGATCAAGCGTTGCATCGGTTCGTATCGATGCAACGAGTGGTTCCATCGAAATTCTTCAATTGGTTCTTAGTGAAGAACCGTTTGATGCTTACACTCCTTCGCTTCGAAGGCGGCTGACGACAGCCGACGGAACGGGCGTACGCGATGCGCCGGCGCCTGGTGCGCCGCATCGCACCCGCAGCTTCGCAGATTGCGCGGACGACCCGACCGGAACGGCCCCATCCGGCCTCATGCCCGCGTGCGGCGCACGCGCGGCCGCGGCCGGATTCAACAACGACAACGCCCGCGCCGCCTTCACGCGACACCGGTCGTACCGGAACCGTTTTTTGGAGAGAGACAGATGAGTGGAAGCAACACAGGCCTCGGCACCGGCCTGAAGCAGCGTCACGTCACGATGATGTCGATTGCCGGCGTCATCGGCGCGGGCTTGTTCGTCGGCTCCGGCCACGCGATCGCGGAAGCCGGGCCGGCATCGATACTCGCGTATGCGATCGCGGGCGTGCTGGTCGTGCTGGTGATGCGCATGCTCGGCGAGATGGCCGTCGCGCATCCGGACAGCGGGTCGTTCTCGACCTATGCCGACCGCGCGATCGGCCACTGGGCCGGCTTCACGATCGGCTGGCTGTACTGGTGGTTCTGGGTGCTGGTGATCCCGATCGAGGCGACCGCCGCCGCGACCATCCTCAATGCGTGGTTCCCGGGCATCGCGACATGGATCTTCGCGCTCGGCATCACGCTGCTGCTTACCGTCACCAATCTCTTTTCCGTCAAGAACTACGGCGAATTCGAATTCTGGTTCGCGCTGATCAAGGTCGTCGCGATCGTCGTGTTCCTGTGCATCGGCGGCGCGGCGATCGTCGGCATCATCCCTGCGCCGGCCGTGTCGGGCGTGTCGAACCTGTTCGTGCACGACGGCTTCATGCCGCACGGCGCGAGCGCGGTGCTCGCGGCGATGCTGACGACGATGTTCTCGTTCCTCGGCACCGAGATCGTGACGATCGCGGCCGCCGAATCGGACAACCCGCAACGCCAGATCGTGCGGGCGACGAACTCGGTCATCTGGCGTATCACGCTGTTCTATCTCGGCTCGATCCTCGTCGTCGCGGCCATCGTGCCGTGGAACGACCCGCTGCTGCCGAAGCACGGCTCGTATCAGCGCGCGATGGAACTGATCGGCGTCCCGAACGCGAAGGCGATCATCGACGTAATCGTGCTCGTGTCGGTCGCGAGCTGCCTGAATTCGGCACTGTACACGGCGTCGCGGATGCTGTTCTCGCTGTCCAGGCGCAAGGACGCGCCCGCCTTCCTGCATCGCACCGATTCGACCGGCACGCCGCGCGCGGCCGTGCTCGCGTCGACCGCGTTCGGTTTCCTGACCGTGATCGCGAACTACCTGATGCCGGAGCAGGTGTTCGGCTTCCTGCTCGCGACGTCGGGCGCGATCGCGCTGCTCGTGTATCTCGTGATCGCGATCTCGCAGCTGCGGATGCGCAAGACGCTCGAAGCGGGCGGCGCGGACCTGACGTTGCGGATGTGGCTGTTCCCGTGGCTCACGTGGGCGGTGATCCTGTTCATCTGCGGCACGCTGACCGTGATGTTCGTCAGCGAGGAACACCGGATGGAGGTTGGTGCGACGGCCGTGCTGGCGTTGATCGTGCTGCTCGCGTCGTGGCTGAACAAGCGTGGGCGCGATGCGCGGGCGGATGCGGGGCGGCGGGTGTCGGCGACGTGATCTGATCGAATGAGGTGACGACGGGGCGCGAAGTCCCGGGCGTGAATATGGCCTGATCGGCGGTTGCCGGTCGGGCCATTTGTCTTTTTGCGCGAGCACGCGGATATACGTCACGTCACGTTGCTCGGTCTTTCGTACCCCGCGATCGTTGATGTACGAACGCGTCAAAATCGAACTCGTCTGATTTCATCGCGAACGGCAACGCCATACATTCATCGCTTCGAGAACCGAGGTGAACGATGGCGTCGATGCCGACAACACAGTTCCGTTCAGCGAATCAGAGCGATGACGCGGGCGTCGTGTCCCACATGAATCAGCGCGTCTGGATTCATCCGCGAGACGAAAGCGGGCGTCGTCTGGCGCCCGTTCGTTCAAAGGGCTTGTCAACCGGCGCCGACTTGAATCGGCGCCGTTCCAGTCACAACAGAGGGCACCGTGAGAACGGCCATGATCGGTTTGCTCGTGCTGGCGTCGACGCATGCATTTGCCGGCCCGACGGCGGCGGACGAGATAGCGGCGCGCAGCGGCTTGCCGGCAAGCGAGGTCAATGTACTGCTCAGCGACTGTGAATCGAGCCAGACGAGCATGAATTTTTGCGCGTGGCGCGATCAGATCGTCGCCGAGCGGGAATTGCAGCGGATCGTCGACAAACAGGCGAGCGAGCAGCCACGGCGCAAGGCGGCGCTCGACGCGCAGATGGCGAAGTGGAAGAAAGCGCGCGACACATCCTGCGAAAAATCGGCGCGTCACGCATGGGGCGATGGGTCGATGCGACCTGCGGCACAGGCGATCTGTGCAACGGGGGCAACGAAGGAAATGGTGAAAAGGTTGTCCGCTCGCGCTTCCCGCAAACCTTCATGAATCGATCCGACATGACAAAAGCCCGCTGCGTTCGCGATCTCGTCACTGCCGATGCGTGTTCGCCATGTCATGCAGGAGTGACGCCCTGGTGTACTCGCGTCCTGTTATCAGGAGATCAGGTCCGCCGGCGTTCGCTTAAACGGCCGTGTCCCGATGTGTGACGATCGATTCGTTCCTGTTGGGAAATGAAGTATCGACAAGTCGGGGATTTGTTACTAACGTAGTTTCATTTAATCTACGGACACTCACCACCCATCAAGCGTCCAACCATGTCGATCCGTCATCTGTTTTCTTCCGCATTCGCGGCGACTGCGCTGCTCGGCGCCGCATCCGCGGGCATCGCCGCCCCGCTCACCGTCGATGTCTACAATCCGGGCGCGCATGCGATCTTCCCGGTTTCGTCCGAAATCGTTTCGGGCAAGACCGAGGCGATCCTGATCGACGCCCAGTTCCAGCGCAACGACGCGCAGGCGCTGGTGAGCCGGATCAAGGCGAGCGGCAAGACGCTCAAGGCCGTCTACGTGAGCCACAGCGACCCCGACTATTACTTCGGGCTGGAAACCATTCACGCGGCGTTCCCGGATGCGAAGATCGTCGCGACGCCGCAGACCGTCGCCGCGATCGAGGCCAGCAAGGACGGCAAGCTCGCCTACTGGGGCCCGATCCTGAAGGACAATGCGCCGACTTCGGTGATCGTGCCGCAGCCGCTCGACGGCAATACGCTGCGCGTCGACGGCGAGCCGCTGCGCATCGTCGGGCTCGACGGCCCGACGCCCGATCGCACGTTCGTGTGGATTCCTTCCACACGGACCGTGGTCGGTGGCATCCCGGTCGCCGCGAACATTCACGTGTGGATGGCCGACACGCAGACGCCGCTGTCGCACGCGAACTGGCTGGCGACGCTCGACCGGATCGATGCGCTGAAGCCGGCGCGCGTCGTGCCCGGCCACTTCCTGCCGAACCGTGACGGCAGCCAGCCGTTCGCCACCGGCGTCGCGTTCACGCGCAATTACGTGAAGGCGTTCGACGACGAAGCGGCGCGCGCGAAGGATTCGGCGGCACTGATCGCGGCGATGGAGGCGCGCTACCCGGATCTTGGCGAGAAGTCGTCGCTCGAGCTGAGCGCGAAGGTCGCCAAGGGCGAGATGCAGTGGCCCGCGCCGACGCCGTTCCCCGCGGCGGGCAAGACGGTGCGCGTGCAGTTCGGCGCTACCGCGTTCGACCTGCACTTCCAGGACGACAAGACGATGTCGTTCGTCGGTACGGCCGGCCAATTCAACGGTGTGACGGATACGGTGCAGTACACGGCGCGCGAGATTCGTCCGCAGGTGTACATGGTGTACTGGCATGAGCCGTCCACCGGCTCGAACGTCGTGCACGTCGAGGATTTCGAACGCGGCGCGGTGGATACGAACATCGCGACGAAGGACGGACAGTTCCTGCATATGTCCGGGACGCTGAAGATCGTCGGCCGGGAATGAGCCGGTCTTCCGCCATCGAAAAGAAAAAGCCCGCATTCAGCGGGCTTTTTTACGGTCGATGCAGCAGCAACGCTCAAACGTTGAACAGGAAGTTCATCACGTCGCCATCGTGCACGACATATTCCTTCCCTTCCGCGCGCATCTTGCCGGCTTCCTTAGCGCCTTGCTCGCCCTTGTACGTGACGAAGTCGTCGAACGCGATCGTCTGTGCGCGGATGAAGCCGCGCTCGAAGTCGGTGTGGATCACGCCGGCCGCCTGCGGAGCGGTATCGCCGATATGGATCGTCCACGCGCGCACTTCCTTCACGCCCGCGGTGAAGTAGGTCTGCAGGCCGAGCAGCTTGAAGCCCGCGCGGATCACGCGGTCGAGGCCCGGCTCTTCCATGCCCATGTCGGCGAGGAACGCTTCCTTGTCCGCGTCGTCGAGATCGGCGATTTCCGCCTCGATCGCCGCGCAGACGGCGACCACCGGCGCATTTTCGCTTTCCGCGTACTTGCGCACCGCCTCGAGGTGCGGGTTGTTCTCGAAGCCGTCGTCCTTCACGTTGGCGACGTACATCGCCGGCTTCGCGGTGATCAGGCAGAACGGCTTGATCAGCGCTTCTTCGTCGTCCGACAGCGCGAGGCCGCGCACCGCCTTGCCCTGGTCGAGCTGCGCGCGCACCTTTTCGAGCACCGCGACGAGCTTCGCCGCTTCCTTGTCGTTGCCCGACTTCGCCGCCTTCGAATAGCGCGTGAGCGCTTTCTCGATGGTGCCGAGGTCGGCGAGCGCGAGTTCGGTGTTGATCACTTCGATGTCGTCGATCGGGCTGACCTTGCCGGCGACGTGAATGACGTTGTCATCCTCGAAGCAGCGCACGACGTGCGTGATCGCGTCGGTTTCGCGGATGTTCGCGAGGAACTGGTTGCCGAGGCCTTCACCCTTGCTCGCGCCCGCGACGAGGCCCGCGATGTCGACGAACTCGACCACGGCCGGCACGACGCGCTCGGGGCTGATGATTTCGGCGAGCGCCTTCAGCCGCGTATCCGGCACTTCGACGATGCCGACGTTCGGCTCGATCGTGCAGAACGGGTAGTTCTCGGCGGCGATGCCGGCCTTGGTCAGCGCATTGAACAGGGTGGACTTGCCGACGTTGGGCAAGCCGACGATGCCGCATTTGAGACTCATGGAATCCTTCGGACGGGTGAGGCGGCGCGGCCGGACAGGGCACGGCGGCGCGGGAAAAAGGGCGGCCGGCGCGTGGAGCGCGGCGGGCCGACGGTCAAAGACGCTATTGTACCGTGCCGGCGCTCCGGATTCCGGGCTTGCCGCCGAACGGCCGATGCGGCGGGCCGCCGCGCCGGCGCACCGGCCTGCGATTCTGCTGATTTCCCGCAAAGTCCGGCCGCGTAAGGGTTTGGCCCCGCGGCTATAATGCCCGCCATGACTGCCCACCACTCCTTCGACGTCGCCGTGGTCGGCGGCGGGCTCGTCGGCAAGACGGCCGCGCTCGCGCTGACCCAGTCCGGCTACAAGACCGCCTTGCTCGCCCAGCCGGCCACGCCGCGCCCCGCCGATCTCGCGTTCGACACGCGCGTCTACGCGCTGTCGTCCAGTTCGCAGGCGTTGCTCGAGCGGCTGCGGGTCTGGCAGGCGCTCGACCACGGCCGGCTCGCGCCGGTCTACGACATGCGCGTGTATGGCGATGCGCATGCCGAATTGCATTTCTCCGCCTACCAGGCGTCCGTGCCGCAGCTCGCCTGGATCGCCGAATCGTCGCGGGTCGAGGCGTCGCTCGACGCCGCGCTGCGGTTCCAGCCGAACCTCACGTGGTTCGACGCGCGTGCGCAGGGTTTCGACGTGCGCGACGACGCGGCCGTGCTCACGCTGTCGTCGGGGCAGGTGCTCGAAGCCGATCTCGTCGTCGGCGCCGACGGCGCGCATTCATGGGTGCGCTCCCAAATGGGGGCCAGGGTAGAGCGGCGCGACTACCGGCAGACGGGCGTCGTCGCGAACTTCAAGGCGTCGCTGCCGCACCGCGAGACGGCCTACCAGTGGTTCCACGAAGGCGAGATCGTCGCGCTGCTGCCGCTGCCGGACGGCCACGTGTCGCTGGTATGGTCCGCGCACACCGCGCATGCGGACGAACTGCTCGCACTCGATCCGGCGCAGCTCGCGGCCGAGGTCGAGCGCGTGTCGCACGGCCAGGTCGGCACGCTCGAATGCGTGACGCCGGCCGCCGGCTTTCCGCTGGCGCTGCAGACGGTCGACAAGCTGATCGCGCCGCGCGTCGCGCTGGTCGGCGATGCCGCGCACCTGATCCACCCGCTCGCCGGGCAGGGGATGAACCTCGGGCTGCGCGACGTCGCCGCGCTCGCCGACGCGATCGCGCGCAAGGAAAGCTTCCGCAACCTCGGCGATCCGGTGCTGCTGCGCCGCTACGAGCGTTCGCGCCGCGAGGACATCCGCGCGCTGATGGTCGCGACCGACGGCCTGCAGCGGCTGTTCGCGGTGCCGAGCTCGCTCGCGAAGGCGGTGCGCAACGCGGGCATGGCGTTCGTCGGCGCGCAGCCGCTCGTGAAGCGCTGGCTCGTGTCGGCCGCGCTTGGGTGATCGAACCTTCTGCAACAGCGCGGGTCGGAGACGGTTCCATAACGGCGTACACTGTGCCGTGCACTCCGATTGAGCTGAAGGAAGATTTCGATGAAAAAAACGATCCGCATCGCATCGCTGGCGCTGGCCGTCACGATGGCGACGCTGGGCTGCACCGCGCAGGCCGACCAGACCACCGACAAGCTGAAGGCCACGCTGCAAGCCCGTCTCGGCAGCGACGCGCCGATCAAGAGCGTGTCGAAATCGCCGGTTGCAGGCCTTTACGAAGTGAACCTCGGCTCGCAGATCATCTATAGCGACGCGGCAGGCGACTACGTGCTGCTCGGCGATCTCGTCGACACCAAGTCGCACAAGAACCTGACCGACGCCCGCCTGTCCGAAATCAACAAGATCGACTTCGCGAGCCTGCCGTTCGCGAATGCAATCAAGGTCGTCAAGGGCAACGGCGCCCGCAAGATCGCGGTGTTCTCCGATCCGAACTGCCCGTACTGCAAGAAGCTCGAGACGACGCTGCAGTCGGTCGACAACGTGACCGTCTACACGTTCCTGTACCCGGTGCTGTCGCCGGATTCGACCGCGAAGTCGAAGGCGATCTGGTGCGCGACCGACCGCGCGAAGACGTGGGAAAGCTGGATGCTCGACCACCGCGCGCCGTCCGGCGCCGGCACGTGCGACACCACCGCGCTCGACAAGAACCTCGCGCTCGGCCGCGGGATGAACGTCACGGGCACGCCGACGATCTTCCTGCCGGATGGCCGCCGCCTGCCGGGCGCGGTATCGGCCGACCAGCTCAACCAGGCGCTCGCCTCGAGCAAGTAACCGACTGCACGCCGGGCGCATGGCCCGGCCAGCGAGGGGCGCCCGCATGATCTGCCGGCGCCTCTCTTCGTTTTCGCCGCCGTATTCGACCGACCGATTGCCACGATGACCCAGCCGATCCGCTATTCGATTGTCCCGAAAGATCTTGCCGCGCACCTGTTCGAAGTGACGGTGACGGTTGCCGATCCCGATCCCGACGGCCAGCGCTTCTCGCTGCCTGTATGGATTCCGGGCAGCTATCTCGTGCGCGAGTTCGCGCGCAACATCGTGACGCTGCATGCGTTCAGCGACGCGGGCCGCAAGGTGCGCATCGCGAAGACCGACAAGCACACGTGGCAGGCCGCGCCCGTCAGCGGCGCGCTGACGCTGCGCTACGACGTCTATGCGTGGGACCTGTCGGTGCGCTCCGCGTATCTCGACGATTCGGGCGGCTTCTTCAACGCGACGGCCGTATTCCTGAGCGTCGCCGGCCGCGAGGCGGCGCCGTGCGAAGTCGATATCGCGAAACCGGCCGGCCCGGCGTTCCGCACGTGGCGCGTCGGCACGTCGCTGCCCGAGGCGCGCGGCACCAGGCGCTACGGTTTCGGCGCGTATCGCGCGGCGAACTACGACGAGCTGTCCGACCATCCGGTGACGATCGGCGAATTCGCGCTCGCGACGTTCGACGCGCACGGCGTGCCGCACGATATCGTGATCGCCGGGCGCGTGACGCAGCTCGACCTGGAGCGGCTGCGTACCGATCTGAAGCGCGTATGCGAAGCGCAGATCGCGCTGTTCGAGCCGAAGTCGAAGAAGGCGCCGATGGATCGCTACGTGTTCATGACGCTCGCGGTCAGCGACGGCTACGGCGGCCTCGAGCATCGTGCGTCGACCGCGCTGATCTGCAACCGGACCGACCTGCCGGTGAAGGGGCGCCCGGAAACGACGGAAGGCTATCGCACGTATCTCGGCCTCTGCAGCCACGAGTACTTCCATACGTGGAACGTGAAGCGCATCAAGCCGGCGGCGTTCGTGCCATATGACCTCACGCGCGAGAACTACACGTCGCTGCTGTGGCTGTTCGAAGGCTTCACGTCGTATTACGACGACCTGATGCTGGTTCGCAGCGGGCTGATGTCGCAGGACGACTATTTCGCGGCGCTCGGCCGCACGATCGGCGGCGTGCTGCGCGGCACGGGCCGGCTCAAGCAGAGCGTCGCGGACAGCTCGTTCGACGCATGGATCAAGTACTACCGCCAGGACGAGAACGCGACCAACGCGATCGTCAGCTATTACACGAAGGGCTCGCTCGTTGCGCTCGCGTTCGATCTCGCGATCCGCGCACAGACGCGCAACCGGAAGTCGCTCGACGACGTGATGCGCATGCTGTGGCAGCGCTACGGCCGCGATTTCTATCGCGGCGGCAAGCAGGCGGGCGTGGAGGAAAACGAAGTCGAGACGCTGATCGAGGAAGCGACAGGCGTCGCGCTCGGCCGCCTGTTCGCCGACGCCGTGCACGGCACGCGCGACCTGCCGCTCGCCGAACTGCTCGCGCCGTTCGGCGTGACGCTGGCCCCCGACGTCGCGCTCGGCGCGGCCGCGAAGCCGACGATCGGCGCGCGCCTGCGCGGCGGCGCGGACTGCACGTTGGCGGCGGTCTACGAAGGCGGCGCCGCGCATCGCGCGGGATTGTCGGCCGGCGACACGCTGATCGCGGTCGACGGGCTGCGCGTGACGGGCACGAACCTCGATGCGCTGCTCGCCCGCTACCGGCCGGGCGACAAGGTCGAGGTTCACGCGTTCCGCCGCGACGAGCTGCGCACCGCGAAACTGAAGCTCGACGGGCCGGACATCACGCGCTACCGGCTGACGGCGGCCGCGAAGCCGGCCGCGGCCACGAAGGCCCGCGAAGCGTGGCTGAAGGGGTAAGCGTACGAAAGCGGGTAGCGGGGCGCGATCAAGGATTGTTCTGCTGTTGCAACAATCCGTCGCCCTGAACCCGCTTTTTCGCCGTCATATGGCCACGCACAATGGCGTCACTCGCGCTACCGAAGCGCAACCCCACCCGGAGCCTGACATGACGACCATTCTGCAAATCAATTCCGCTGCGCGTTCGCAAGGCGCGCAATCCACGCTGCTGGCCAACGAACTGACGGCAAAGCTGCAACAATCGAACCCCGGCGCGAACGTCGTGGTTCGCGACCTGCTCGCCGATGCGCTGCCGCACCTCGACGAATCGGTGCTGGGTGCGTTCTTCACGCCGGCCGACCAGCGCACCGCGGAACAGAATGCGATCGTCGCGAAGAGCGATGCACTGATCGCCGAGCTGCAAGCCGCCGACATCATCGTGATCGGCGCGCCGATGTACAACTTCGGCATCTCGTCGCAACTGAAGACGTATTTCGACTGGATCGCCCGCGCAGGCGTCACGTTCCGCTACACCGAGAACGGTCCGGAAGGCCTGATCAAGGGCAAGAAGGTTCACGTCGTGACGGCCCGTGGCGGCAAGTACCTGGGTACGCCGAACGACAGCCAGACCCCGTACCTGCGCACGTTCCTCGGCTTCATCGGCCTGACCGACGTGAGCTTCATCCACGCGGAAGGCCTGAACCTCGGCCCGGACGCGCAGAGCGCCGCGCTGGCCGGCGCACGCGAAGCGATCGCCGCCGCTTAACGCGCCAAGTTAACGCGCCAGGTCGACGCGGGTGCCACGCACCCGCTGCGTCACCCGATAAAGAACGCCGCGCCCTTCACGAAAGGGACGCGGCGTTTTTGCATTCGGCCGGCGAACTCGCCGCCGAGGCCGTTACGCGAGCGTTTCGGCCACGTCCGGCAGGCGCCAGTCGATCGGTTCGCGGCCGGCATCGACCAGGTAGTCGTTCGCGAGCGCGAAATGGCGGCAACCGAGGAAGCCGCGGTGCGCGGACAGCGGCGACGGATGCGGCGCCTCGAGCACGCAATGCGCGTTCGCGTCGAACAGCGCGCGCTTGGCCTGCGCATGCGCGCCCCACAGCATGAATACGAGCCCACGATGGCGGCCGGCGAGCTCGCGGATCAGCGTGTCCGTGCATTGTTCCCAGCCGCGCTTCGCATGGCTCGCGGCCGCGCCGCGCTCGACCGTCAACACGGTGTTGAGCAGCAGCACGCCCTGGCGCGCCCACGTGTCGAGGCAGCCGTGACGCGGCGTGTCGTGACCGAAGTTCGCGGCGATTTCCTTGAAGATGTTGCGCAGCGACGGCGGCGTGCGGACGGCCGGCGGTACCGAGAACGCGAGGCCGTGCGCCTGCGGCGTGCCGCGGTCGTCGCCGTGGTACGGATCCTGACCGAGGATCACGACCTTCACGTCGTCGGGATGCGTCAGGCGCAGCGCGCGGAACACGTCGGTCGGGTAGACCGTCTTGCCGGCGGCGCGCTCTTCGTCGACGAAGCGGCACAGCGGCGCGAACGCGTCGCTGTCGGTGAACGGTTTCAGCACGTCGCGCCAGACGGCCGGCAGCGCGTCGAATTGCGCGGCGAGATGCGGTACGTCGGTGGCAACGGGCCGCGGTGCCGAGGCGGCCGGGGCCGGTTCGGGCACGGCCGCCGGTGCGGCGGTTTTCTTTGCGGGTTTGCGCCGAGCGGCAGGCGGCTCGGAAGCCGCGGACGGAATATCGGCCGGTGCCGTTTCCGGCACGGGATCGTCGAACAGCGACGCCTGTTGCGGCGCGCGGGAAGTCTTGCGGGTTGCCATGCGTGATGCGTGTTTATTGCGCGCGCAGCCGGTAGCCGCGCTGCGCCTTGCTGATGTTTTCGGGAACGAGACCCGGCAGCGCCTGCTGCAGTTCGGCGGCGAGCGTCGCGAGCGCCGTTTCCGGGCCGTCGATCAGTTCGAGTTCGATTTCGCTGATCGGTTCGCGGCGCGTTTCGTGTTCCGCCTGGACGACGATCTCGCCGAGGTCCACCGCGGCCTCGACGGTTGCGCCGCCGATGGCGATGCGCCACAGCGTACGCGAAAAATCCGTGCGGAACAGCGCATGCAGCGCGCCGGCTGCGTCATTCAGCGCGGCGGCAGCTTCCGGCACGTCGCAGGCCGCGACGAGCGCGTCGATTTCGAGCGCGTCGCCCGCGACCGGCAGTTCCCACTCGTGGCGGCTATGCAGGCCGCCTTCCGCGCTGCCGACCGTCTTGAACGTCTGCAGCCAGCCGTCCGGCGTGCGGCGCACGCGCACCGCGCTCTTCGAGCGCGCGAGCGCGAGATCGGGCGTGTCGTAATAGACGTTCGCTAGCGTGATCGCGCGACCGGGTTCACCGGTCAGCGTCTCGAAGAAGCGGCGCGCGGCATCGGCCTGGCCGGCCGGCAGCGCGAGCTTGATTTCCTGTTCGATCGCCATCAGAAGAACATCCGTGCGAGTTCCTCGCCCGGCTGCTCGGCGCGCATGAACGCCTCGCCGACGAGGAACGTGTTCACGTTCGCCGCGCGCATCGTGTCGACGTCGGTGCGCGACAGGATGCCCGATTCGGTCACGACGATGCGATCCGCCGGAATCATGTCGAGCATGTCGAGCGTGGTCTGGATCGACGTCTCGAACGTGCGCAGGTTGCGGTTGTTGATACCGAGCAGCGGCGTCTTCAGCGTCAGCGCCTGTTCCATCTCGTGGCGGTCGTGCACTTCGACCAGCACCGCGAGGCCGAGCGAGTGCGCATAGGCTTCCAGATCCTGCATCAGCGGCGTGTCGAGCGCGGCGGCGATCAGCAGGATCGCGTCGGCGCCCATCGCGCGGGCTTCGACGATCTGGTACGCGTCGACGATGAAGTCCTTGCGCAGCACCGGCAGCGTGCAGGCCGCGCGCGCTTCCTCGAGGTAGCGGACGCCGCCCTGGAAGAACTGCTCGTCGGTCAGCACCGACAGGCACGCGGCGCCGTGCGCCGCATACGAGCGTGCGATGTCGGCCGGCACGAAATGCTCGCGCAGCACGCCTTTCGACGGGCTGGCCTTCTTGATTTCGGCGATCACGGCGGCGTTGCCGGCCGCGTGCTTCGCGCGCAGCGCACCGACGAAGTCGCGCAGGTCGCGCGCGGACGCTTCGAGTTTCAGTGCCTCGAGCGGCGTGCTGCGCAGCGCCGCCGCGATTTCTTCGCGCTTGACGGCGATGATTCGGTCGAGAATGTCGCTCATAGGGGTTCCTGCTGGATTCGTAAGAGGGTCAGCGCTTGAACTGCTGCGTGAAGCGCACGAGTTCGTCGACCTTCGCGCGGGCTTTGCCGCTCGCGATCGCTTCGCGGGCGAGCTGGATGCCGTCCGCGATCGACTCGGCGATATTGGCCGCGTAGAGCGCGGTGCCCGCGTTCAGCGTGACGATCTCGCGTGCGACGCCCGGCTGGTTGTCCAGCGCGCCGAGCAGCATCGTGCGCGATTCGTCCGCATTTTCCACCTTCAGCGTGCGATTCGACACCATCTGCAGGCCGAAGTCCTCCGGATGGATCTCGTATTCGTGCACCTTGCCGTCGCGCAATTCGCCGACGAGCGTCGCGGCGCCGAGCGATACCTCGTCCATGCCGTCCTTGCCGTACACGACGAGCACGTGCTGCGCGCCGAGACGCTGCATCACGCGCACCTGGATGCCGACGAGGTCGGCGTGGAACACGCCCATCAGCTGGTTCGGCGCGCCGGCCGGATTGGTCAGCGGGCCGAGGATGTTGAAGATCGTGCGCACGCCGAGCTCGCGGCGCACGGCCGCGATGTTCTTCATCGCCGGGTGATGGTTCGGCGCGAACATGAAGCCCATGCCGGTTTCGGCGATCGATGCGGCGACCTGGTCCGACTGCAGGTCGATGTTCACGCCGAGCGCCTCGAGCACGTCGGCGCTGCCGGACTTGCTCGATACGCCGCGGTTGCCGTGCTTCGCGACCTTCGCGCCCGCGGCCGCAGTGACGAACATCGACGCGGTCGAGATGTTGAACGTGTGCGAGCCGTCGCCGCCGGTGCCGACGATGTCGACGAAATTCGAGTTGTCCTGCACCTCGACGTGGTTCGCGAATTCGCGCATCACGGTCGCGGCGGCGGCGATCTCGCCGATCGTCTCCTTCTTCACGCGCAGCCCGGTGATGATCGCGGCCGCCATCACCGGCGACAGGTCGCCGCGCATGATCAGCCGCATCAGATGCAGCATTTCGTCGTGGAAGATCTCGCGGTGCTCGATCGTGCGTTGCAGCGCTTCCTGCGGGGTAATCGTCATCGTGCGTCTCCCGTCAGGCAGCCGGTGCGGCGGCATGGGCCGCTGCGCGGTTTTGCTTCAGGAAATTCTCGAGCAGCGCATGGCCATGCTCGGACAGGATCGATTCCGGGTGGAACTGCACGCCTTCGACCGGCAGCGTCTTGTGGCGCACGCCCATGATCTCGCCGTCGTCGGTCCACGCGGACACCTCGAGGCAGTCCGGCAGCGATTCGCGCTCGATCGCGAGCGAGTGATAGCGCGTCACGTCGAAATGCTTCGGCAGATCGGCGAACACGCCGCGGCAGTCGGTTTCGATCCGGCTCACCTTGCCGTGCATGATGGTCTTCGCGCGCACGACGCGGCCGCCGAACGCTTCGCCGATCGCCTGGTGGCCGAGGCAGACGCCGAGGATCGGCTTCCGGCCCGCGAATTCGCGCAGCACGTCGAGCGTGATGCCCGCGTGCTGCGGATTGCTCGGGCCGGGCGACAGGCAGATCGTGTCGGGGTTCAGGCGCGCGATGTCGTCGAGCGTGATTTCGTCGTTGCGGTAGGTGCGCACGTCCTCGCCGAGTTCGCCGAAGTACTGGACCAGGTTGTAGGTAAACGAGTCGTAGTTGTCGATCATGAGCAGCATGGTCAGTCTCCGGTCAGAAGTCGCTATCGAGGCCGTCCTGGACCTGTTCGGCCGCACGCAGCACCGCGCGCGCCTTGTTCTCGGTCTCTTGCCATTCGGATTCGGGCACCGAGTCCGCGACGACGCCGGCCGCCGCTTGCACGTACAGGTTGCCGTTGTGGATCAGGCCCGTGCGGATCGCGATCGCGAGATCCATCTCGCCGGAGAACGACAGGTAGCCGACCGCACCGCCGTACAGCCCGCGCTTGACCGGCTCGAGCTCGTCGATCAGTTCCATCGCGCGCACCTTCGGCGCGCCGGACAGCGTGCCGGCCGGGAACGTCGCGCGCAGCACGTCGTAGTTCGTCATGCCGGGCTTCAGCTTGCCTTCGACCGAGCTGACGATGTGCTGCACGTGCGAGTACTTCTCGATCACCATCTTGTCGGTCACCTGCACCGAACCGATCTCCGCGATGCGGCCGACGTCGTTGCGCGCGAGATCGATCAGCATCACGTGCTCGGCGATTTCCTTCGGATCGTTCAGCAGCTCGGTCGCGAGTTCCGCGTCGCGCTCGGGCGTGTTGCCGCGCGGGCGCGTGCCGGCGAGCGGCCGGATCGTGACGATCTGGTCGTCGCCGCGCTTTTCCTGGCGCACCAGGATTTCCGGCGATGCGCCGACCACGTGGAAATCGCCGAAGTTGTAGTAATACATGTACGGCGACGGATTCAGCGAACGCAGCGCGCGATACAGCGACAGCGGATTGTCGCGGTACGGCTTCGTGAGTCGCTGGCCGACCTGGATCTGCATCAGCTCGCCGGCCGCGATGTATTCCTTCGCCTGGCGCACGGCGGTCAGATAGTCGTCCTTCTTGAATTCGCGGAACGTCTCGGTGCGCACGCTCGCCGACGTGACGGGCGGCTGCACGGTCGTGCGCAGGCGCTGCTTCAGTTCGCGCAGGCGGTGTTTCGCCTTCGCATACGCTTCGGGTTGGCCCGGGTCCGCGTAGATGATCAGGTAGAGCTTGCCGGCGAGGTTGTCGATCACCGCGACTTCCTCGGTCAGCAGCAACTGGATGTCGGGCAGGCCGAGATCGTCGCGCGGCGCGGTGTTCGCGAGCTTCTTCTCGATGTAGCGCACCGCGTCGTAGCCGAAGTAGCCGGCGAGGCCGCCGCAGAACCGCGGCAGGCCCGGCCGCTGCGCGACCTTGAAGCGCGCCTGGAACGATTCGATGAACTGGAATGGGTCGCCGTCATGCGTCTCGACAACCTGGCCGTCGCGCACCACTTCCGACACGCCGTTGCGGGTGCGCACGAGCGTGCGGGCGGGCAGGCCGATGAACGAATAGCGGCCGAAACGTTCGCCGCCGACCACCGATTCGAGCAGGAACGAGTTGGCGCCCGCGCGTTCGGGCTGGGCCAGCTTCAGGTAGAGGGACAGCGGCGTTTCGAGATCGGCGAGGGCTTCCGCGATCAGCGGGATGCGGTTGTAGCCTTCGTTCGCGAGCGATTGGAATTCGAGTTCGGTCATGTTCCGGTCCTGTTCGGGACGAGCGGCGCGTGCGCCAGGGATCATTTGACGCTGCGCGGGTGGCCGTCGGCGAAAGGGCGGTCGATCGAGAAGTGCCTGTTGCCGGCCGGCACTCCGGGCGTGAACGTCGCGAGCCTGCGGCCGATCCTGAACGCAAGCGTTCGGACACAGTGGAACTCGAGGTGGTGCGACGATCGGCGCGCGGATGCGCAGCGAGATAAAAAACGGCGCTGAAGACGTGCTTCAGCGTACCTCATCGAAGAGGTCAGCGCGACCAGCGACGCCAGGGCCAGGCTCCCCGGTCGATGCTGCTCAGACTCCGTTTTTTATTCAGAAACATGCGGATGGAAGAAATAATCAGACGGTTGGCCGGCCGGCGTTGTGCGCGGAAATTGCGCGAGCCGCGACCAGCAACGAATCGACTATACCATCCGAATTTATCGTTTGTATAGCTTTGCCGTGGTTGTAGCCGTACGGCACCGTCAGTGTCGCCATCCCGGCCGCGCGGCCCGCCAGCGCGTCGTTTTCCGAGTCGCCGATCGCGACCGCGGCGTCCGGCGCGACGCCGAGCGCGTCGCAGGCCGTCAGCATCGGCAGCGGATCGGGCTTCTTGCGTGCGACGCTGTCGCCGCCCAGCACGATGCCGAAGCAGCCGGCCAGCCCGTATTGCTCGAGCAGCTCGACTGCGAAGCGGTGCGGCTTATTGGTCACGCACGCGAGCCGGATGCCGGCCGCGCGCAATGCGTCGAGGCCGGCCGCCACGTCCGGATAGAGACGCGTGTGGCGACCGTTGATCTTCGCGTATTCGGTCTGGTAGATCGCCAGTGCGTCGTCGAAGCGCGCGTGCGCTTCGTCGGCCGGGAAGCGCGGCTTCAGCACGCTGTGGATCAGGTGTTCGGAGCCTTTGCCGACATAGCCGATCACTTCGTCGCGCGACGTGGCCGGCGCGCCGAGCTGCGCGAGCATCCCGTTCAGGCCGGCCGTGAAATCGTCGGCCGTGTCGACCATCGTGCCGTCGAGGTCGATCAGCGCCGCATCGATGCGCGGCGCGGCGAAGCGAATCGGCGCAGCGTCCGCGGCGGCTCCGGCCGGCGCGTGGCCGGCGAACGACGAGTCGGCCACGGCGTCAGCTCCGCTCGACGGTCGCGAGCGCCGCGCGCATCTCGTCGATCACCTTGCGATAGTCGGGCTTGCCGAAGATCGCCGAACCCGCGACGAACGTGTCCGCGCCGGCCGCCGCGATTTCCGCGATGTTGTCGGCCTTCACGCCGCCGTCGACTTCGAGCAGGATCTCGCGGCCCGTGCGTTCGGTGTACGCGTCGATGCGGGCGCGCGCCTCGCGCAGCTTGTTCAGCGTTTCCGGGATGAACGACTGGCCGCCGAAGCCGGGGTTGACCGACATCAGCAGCACGAAGTCGAGGCGATCCATCACGTGGTCGAGGTAGTTCAGCGGCGTGGCCGGATTGAACACGAGGCCGGCCTTGCAGCCATGGTCGCGGATCAGCGACAGCGTGCGGTCGATGTGGTCGGAGCCTTCCGGGTGGAAGCTGATCAGGTTCGCGCCGGCCTTCGCGAAATCGGGCACGATCCGGTCGACCGGGCGCACCATCAGGTGCACGTCGATCGGCACCTGCACGTGCGGGCGGATCGCCTCGCAGACGAGCGGGCCGATCGTCAGGTTCGGCACATAATGATTGTCCATCACGTCGAAGTGAATCCAGTCGGCGCCGGCGGCGACCACGTTGCGGACTTCTTCGCCGAGCCGTGCAAAGTCGGCCGACAGGATGCTGGGAGCGATGCGGAATTGAGTCATGACAGGGGAGCGGGGACGTTGCGGCGCAAAACCGTCATTCTACCGTCCGGCGACCCGCTGCGCGGCGGCAGGCCGTGCGGTGGCGGCCCGAATGCGCATAGAATGCCGAACCAATGCGGCGCGCCCGCGGCCCGGCCGCTCGAGTCGGCGCGCGCGGTTACCTACAGCGGACACACCATGAGTCAGTATCAGTTCACCGTTTCGGTGAAAACCAGCTACTTGCCGGAACAATCCGACCCCGATCACCGTCAATACGCATTCGCGTACACGCTGACGATCCGCAATACCGGGCAGGTCGCGGCGCAGCTGATCGCGCGTCACTGGATCATCACGGACAGCGAGAGCCACGTGCAGGAAGTGAAGGGGCTCGGCGTCGTCGGGCACCAGCCGCTGCTGCAGCCGGGCGAGCATTTCGAATACACGAGCTGGGCCGTGATCGCGACGCCGGTCGGCACGATGCGCGGCGCGTACTTCTGCGTGGCGGAGGACGGCGAGCGTTTCGAGGCGCCGGTCGACGAGTTCGCGCTGCACATGCCGCGCACGCTGCATTGAGCGTGCGGTGTGCAGTGTGCGTCAGCGCGGCTGGCGGTCGTCGCGGCGGGCCTGCTTCTTTCTGCCCGACGACGTCCACACGACGATGAAGATCAGCAGGGCAAGCGCGACGAAGGCTTCGAGCGCGAAGATGAGCATCGGATATTGGTCGAGAAAATCTGACATGGCGGTTTCCATCAAGAACGGACATTGTATGTGGTTTGGGCCCCGGCTGGCCGGGTGGATGGCTGCGGCTGCTGCGGCGGCGCTGCTCGCCGCGTGCGGCGGCGCGCCGACGCGGACCTCCGCGCTGAAGCCGCCGACCGGTGCGGCGGTCGTGCCGGGGCAGGTCGCCGCGAAGCGGCTCACGCCGGTCGCGTGGCAGCAGGTGCCGGGCTGGCAGGACGATTCGCTGATCGGCGCGACGGCCGCGCTGCGGCAGAACTGCGCGCGGCTCGCGCGCCAGCCGGCCTGGGCGCGCGCTTGCGCGGCCGCCGACCGGCTCGACGAGCTCGACGTCAGCAGCGCCCGCAGTTTCTTCGAAACGTATTTCACGCCGTTCCAGTTCGCGAACACCGACGGTACGCTCGACGGGCTCGTGACCGGCTATTACGAGCCGCTGCTGCACGGTTCGCGCGTACGCCGCGGTCCGTATCAGTACGCGCTCTATCGCTGGCCGGCCGGCTATCGCGCGGGCGCCGCGCTGCCGGCACGCGCGCAGCTCGAGCGCGCTGGCATCCTGAACGGCAACGAGCTCGTGTGGGTCGACGATCCGATCGAGGCATTCTTCCTGCAGGTGCAGGGCTCGGGGCGCGTGCTGCTCGACGACGGTTCGGTGATGCGGGTCGGCTTCGGCGGCACCAACAACCAGCCGTACCGTTCGATCGGCAAGTGGCTGCTCGATCGCGGCGAGCTGACGCCCGCGCAGGCGACGATGCAGGGCATCAAGGCCTGGGCGAAGGCGAACCCGACGCGCGTCGACGCGCTGCTCGACACGAATCCGCGCTTCGTGTTCTTCCGCGACATGCCGACCAAGGAGGATGCGCCGCACGGCGGCGCCGACGGTCCGATCGGCGCGCTCGGCGTGCCGCTGACGCCGGAGCGCTCGATCGCGGTCGATCCGTCGTCGATCCCGCTCGGCACGCCGGTGTTCCTGCAGACCACGCGTCCGCTGACGAATACGCCGATGAACCGGCTCGTGTTCGCGCAGGATACGGGCTCGGCGATCAAGGGCGGCGTGCGGGCGGACTATTTCTGGGGGCTCGGCGACGACGCGGGCGACCAGGCTGGCCGGATGAAGCAGGTCGGCCGGATGTGGCTGTTGTTCCCGAATTCGTGATTGGGCGCGGCGCGGGTTGCCCGGAGGGTGGCCCGTGCACAAGATTCGGCATTCGTGGCGCGTCTCATGCGTGACGCGCATGCCGGTTTGATCGCCGGTGTGCCCATGTGATTTCGGTTCGCGTGATGCCGTGCGTGTCACGTCGAACGACGCTTTGGCGTAAAACAGCCCGATCGGCATTGGCCGACCGGGCTGTTTCGTTTGCAGGCACGGCTTCGCCGTTGCGCGGCGTGCGTGCGGCGAGTACGCGACGTTCGCGCCGGTCGCCTGCGCGGCGGGGTGACCTCAGCCCTTGCGTTTGTCGATGACGCGGCGCGCCTTGCCGACCGAGCGCTCGATGCCGTTCACGGGCAGCACGTTGATCATGGCCGTCACGCCGATCAGCGACTTGATGTCGTACGCGAGCGCCTGTTTTGCCGCCTGGATCGCCGCGGTATCGGGCGCGGTCTCCGGACAGGGCTCGACGTTGAGCGTCAACACGTCGAGCGGGCCTTCCTTCGTCAGCACGATCTGATAGTGCGGCGCGAGCGCGCGCTGCTTGAGCAACTGCTCCTCGATTTGCGTCGGGAACACGTTGACGCCGCGCACGATCATCATGTCGTCCGACCGGCCGGTGATCTTCTCCATCCGGCGCATCGTCCGGGCGGTGCCTGGCAACAGGCGCGTGAGGTCACGGGTGCGGTAGCGGACGATCGGCAGCGCTTCCTTCGTCAGCGACGTGAACACGAGCTCGCCGAGTTCGCCGTCCGGCAGCACTTCGCCGGTTTCGGGGTCGATGATTTCCGGATAGAAATGGTCTTCCCAGATGGTCGGGCCGTCCTTGGTCTCCACGCATTCGGACGCGACGCCCGGGCCCATCACTTCGGACAGCCCGTAGATGTCGACCGCGTCGATCCCCATCCGCTGTTCGATGGCGACGCGCATGTCGTTGGTCCACGGCTCCGCGCCGAAGATGCCGATGCGCAGCGAACTCTGCACGGGATCGAGGCCCTGGCGCTCGATCTCGTCGGCGATCGACAGCATGTAGCTTGGCGTGACCATGATGATGTCGGGCCGGAAGTCCTGGATCAGCTGCACCTGCTTTTCGGTCTGCCCGCCGCCGAACGGGATCACGGTGAGGCCCGCGCGTTCGGCACCGTAATGTGCGCCAAGCCCGCCCGTGAAGAGGCCATAGCCGTAGCTGACGTGCACCTTGTCGCCGCGGCGCGCACCGGCCGCGCGGATCGAGCGCGCGACGAGATTCGCCCACGTGTCGATGTCGGCGGCCGTATAGCCGACGACCGTCGGCTTGCCGGTCGTACCCGACGACGCATGGATGCGCGAGATCTGGTCCTGCGGCACCGCGAACATCCCGAACGGATAGCTGTCGCGCAGGTCGCCCTTGGTCGTGAACGGGAAGCACGACAGGTCGGCGAGCGTCTTCAGGTCGTCCGGATGCACGCCCGCTTCGTCGAACTTGCGGCGATAGACGGGCGAGTGGTCATACGCATGCCGGAGCGACCATTTGAGGCGTTCGAGCTGCAGCGCGGTCAGCTCGTCGCGTGAGGCGGTCTCGATTGGCTCGAGCGGTAGCGGGGTAGTCATGCATGTCTCCAGTGTTTGTTATGGGCGCGCCGTCGACGTCAGCGGTCTTCCGGGATGACCGTGCCCTTGATCTGGGCGGATTTGCCGCGAAACATCGCGACGGTGTCGCCTGTCTGGTTCGTGACGCGGATGTCGTAGATGCCGTGGCGGCCGGCACGCGCCTGTTCGATCGCCTCGGCCGTCAGCATGTCGTCGCCGTGCACGGGGCGCAGGAATTCGATCGAGCAGCCGGCCGCGACCGCATTCACGTTGTACGAGTTGCACGCGAACGCGAACGTCGAATCGGCGAGCGTGAAGATGATCCCGCCGTGACAGGTCTGGTGCCCGTTCAGGAATTCGGGTCGCACGCGCATCTGCAGGCGGGCGTAGCCGGCGCGGACTTCGGCGATCTCCATGCCGAACGCGCGGCTGCAGGCATCGGCGTCGTACATGGCCTGAGCGGTGGCGCGGGCGAGCGAATCGGGATCGAGCGTGGCGGTGGCGTTCGTCATGTCAATGCCCTTCGAAGCGCGGTGCGCGCTTCTCGATGAAGGCCTGCACACCTTCCGCATAGTCGTGCGACTGACCGAGCTTGCGCTGCAGGTCACGTTCCACGTCGAGTTGCTGATCGAGCGTGTTCGTGACGCTGTCCCGCATCGACTGCTTGATCGATGCGATCGCGAGCGTCGGCTGCTGCGCGAGCTGGGCGGCGAGTTGGCGGGCCGTCGCGACGAGCGCGTCGTCGTCGACCGCGCGCCAGATCAGGCCCCACTGTTCGGCCTGTTCGGCGCCGAGCTTGTCGCCGGTCAGCGCGAGCCCCAGCGCGCGCGCCATACCGATGCGTTGCGGCAGGAACCACGTGCCGCCCGAATCGGGTACGAGCCCGATCTTTACGAAGGCCTGGATGAAACTGCTCGAGCGGGCGGCGAACACGAGATCGCACGCGAGTGCGAGATTCGCGCCGGCGCCGGCCGCCGTGCCGTTGACGGCGGCGATTACCGGAATCGGCAGACGCTGCAGGCGGCGGATCAGCGGATTGAAATGCTCGTCGATCAGCGTGCCGAGGTCGGTGGACGCGCCCGGTGTGAAGTCGAGGTCGGCCAGATCCTGGCCCGCGCAAAAGCCGCGCCCCGCACCCGTCAGAATCAGCGCGCGTGCACCGGCCGCCTCGACTTCATCGAGCGCCGACTGCAGTTCGCGATGCATCGCCCGCGTGAAGCTGTTCAGCTTGTCGGGGCGGTTGAGCGTGATCGTGGCCACGCGCGCGGCCTGATCGATATCCAACTGGATCGCCTGATAGGACATGCAGTATCTCCGTCATGACTTCGTTATAGGCGCGCGGCGCGGCGGTTACACGCGTTCGATCGCGAGCGCGATGCCCTGACCGACGCCGATACACATCGTACAGAGCGCGAAGCGGCCGCCGGTACGCTCGAGTTGATGGAGCGCCGTGGTGACGAGCCGCGCGCCCGATGCGCCGAGCGGGTGGCCAAGCGCGATCGCACCGCCGTTCGGGTTCACGCGCGGATCGTCGTCGGCGACGCCGAGCATGCGCAGCACCGCGAGACCTTGCGACGCGAACGCCTCGTTCAGTTCGATCACGTCGAACTGGTCGATCGTCATGCCGAGCTGGCGCAACAGTTTCTGCGTGGCCGGCGCGGGGCCGATGCCCATCACGCGTGGCTCGACGCCGGCGGTCGCCATGCCGATGACGCACGCGCGGCGGCGCAGGCCATGCTGGTCGGCTGCTTGCGCATTGGCGAGCAGCAGCGCGCAGGCGCCGTCGTTGACGCCCGACGCGTTGCCGGCCGTCACGGAGCCGTCCGGGCGCACGACACCCTTCAGCTTCGCGAGCGCCTCGAGCGACGTCTCGCGCGGATGCTCGTCGCGCGACACGACGATGGCGTCGCCTTTCTTCTGCGCAATCGTGACCGCGACGATTTCTTCAGCGAGCGTGCCGTCTTGCTGCGCCCGCGCGGCCTTTTGCTGGCTGCGCAGCGCGAACAGGTCCTGATCCGCGCGACTGATGTGGTAGTCGACCGCGACATTCTCGGCGGTTTCCGGCATCGAATCGACGCCGTGCAGTTGTTTCATCAACGGATTGACGAAGCGCCAGCCGATCGTCGTATCGAAGATGTCGGCCTGGCGCGCGAACGCGCTCGCCGCCTTGCCCATCACGAACGGCGCGCGCGTCATGCTCTCGACGCCGCCTGCGATCATCAGGCGCGCTTCACCTGCCTTGATCGCGCGCGCGGCCGTGCCGACCGCGTCCATCCCGGAGCCGCACAGCCGGTTCAGCGTCGTGCCCGGCACGGCGGTGGGCAGGCCCGCCAGCAGCGCCGACATGCGCGCGACGTTGCGGTTGTCCTCGCCGGCCTGGTTCGCGCAGCCGTAGATCACGTCGTCGATCGCCGCCCAGTCGACGTCGCGATTGCGCTCGATCAGCGCCTTGAGCGGCACCGCGCCGAGGTCGTCGGCGCGGACATCTTTCAGGGCGCCGCCGTAGCGGCCGATGGGAGTGCGAATCGCGTCGCAGATGTAGGCGTCTGTCATGAGCGTATCGGTGAGTGACGAACCCGCCGGGTGGCGGATTCGTTCATGGTAGAGAACATGGCGGCGTTTGCACGTCGGCCAATCGGGTTATGCCGTCTGGCCAGCTTCCACAGGTGCCGCCTTCGGGGCAACATGGACGCGACTTTGGACCACTCGGAAGCGGTTGGCGACGAATGCCGGATCGGCCAGCGCGGCGTTGGCCGCCGGGTTCGCGCCTGTGCCGTGGAAGTCGGAGAACGCGGCCGACTGATTGACGAATACGCCGCTCGTCAGGTTGATCGACAGCGCGACCCCGCCACGCACCGCCGCGTCATGCGCGGTGTCGATGATTGCGTCGTCGGTGCTGTAGACGGAGAGGGTGAGCGCGCCATGCTCGGCGGCGATTTCACCGGCCAGATCGAGCGACTGCGCGGTCGAGTCGGTTGCGATCACGAACGAAATCGGGCCGAACCACTCCTGCGTGAATTTCTCGCGATCGGCCACGTCGAGTTGCAGTACGAGCGGCGTGCGCACGCGCGCGTCGGGGAAGGTGGGATGCTGGAGCGTCATGCTGTCCGCGAGCACGCGGCCGAGCTTGCGCGCGTCGTCGATGCGCGCGGTCACGCCGTCGTTCTGGATCGCGCCGATCAATTCGACCGAGCGTGCCGGGTCGCCGGTGAGCTTTTGCACGGCAACCGCGATCGCTTGCGCGACTTCGTCGAAGCTCGCATGGCCGTCGGCCGTCCGGATACCGTCGCGCGGCACGTAGATGTTCTGCGGCGCGGTGCACATCTGGCCCGAGTACAGCGCCAGCGAGAACGCGATGTTCTTGGCGGCGGCCTTCAGGTCGTCGGTCGAGTCGATCACGATCTGGTTGACGCCGGCTTTCTCGGTGTACACCTGCGCCTGGTGGGCATGGTGTTCGAGCCACGTGCCGTTTTGCGTGCTGCCGGTGAAGTCGATCAGCTTGATCTCGGGGCGCAGCGCGAGATCCTGGACGAGGGCGCCGTCGTTGGGTTCGGTCGCGAGGAGGGTGACCACGTTCGGATCGAACCCGGCTTCGCGCAGCACGTCGCGGGCGATCCGCACCGTGATCGCGAGCGGCAGGATCGCGCCCGGGTGCGGCTTGACGATCACGGTATTCCCGGTTGCCAGATCGGCGAACAGGCCCGGGTAGCCGTTCCAGGTGGGGAACGTGCAGCAGCCGAGCACGACGCCCGTGCCGCGCGGCACGATCGTATAGCGCTTGTGCATCGCGAGCGGCGGGTTCTTGCCTTGCGGTTTTTCCCAGTGCGCATCGGCCGGGATGCGGCGCAGTTCGTCCCACGCATAGGCGACCGCCTCGAGGGCGCGGTCCTGTGCGTGCGGGCCGCCGGCCTGGAACGCCATCATGAACGCTTGCCCGGTGGTGTGCATCACGCTGTAGGCGATTTCGAAGCTTGCACGGTTCAGGCGGGCAAGGATTTCGAGGCTGACGCCGATCCACGCGCTCGGGCCGGCTTCGCGCCACGTACGTTGCGCGGCGCCAGCGGCAGCGATCAGAGCGTCCGGCGTAGATTTCGGATACCGGATGCCCAGCGCGATGCCGTACGGTGAGCGCTCGGCGCCGACCGTGTCATCGGACGCCGGCTGGTCGAGCACGAAGGTCTTGTCGAGGTGCGACTTGAACGCGGCCTCGCCGTCCGCGCTTGCGCTTTCCCCGTACACTTTGGGGCTCGGCATTTCGGCGAACGGGCTCCAGTACCCGCGGCTCTCGATGGCGGCGAGTGCGTGTTGCAGCGTGTCTTCGTGCTTCGTGAACAGGGCATGGGTCATGGCGACAGCCTGATGAACGTTGAGAGGGATCGGATCGATTAATTAACCGACCGGTTGGTCGGAGAATGGTAGCATCAAACTATTCGCATGTGCGAGGCGTTTCTCATTTCATTGATCGAGGAGAAATAGATGGCTTACGAGAACATCCTGGTGGAGACCCGGGGGCGTGTCGGTCTGGTGACGCTGAACCGTCCGAAGGCGCTGAATGCGCTGAACGATGCGTTGATGGATGAACTGGGCGCTGCGCTGAAGGCGTTCGACGCGGACGACGATATCGGCGCCATCGTCGTGACTGGCAGCGAGAAGGCGTTCGCGGCCGGCGCGGACATCGGCATGATGGCGGCCTATTCCTATATGGATGCTTATCGGGGCGACTACATCACGCGCAACTGGGAGACGGTCCGCGAGATCCGCAAACCGATCATTGCTGCGGTGTCGGGCTTTGCGCTGGGCGGTGGTTGCGAACTCGCGATGATGTGCGACATCATCTTCGCGGCGGATACGGCCAAGTTCGGCCAGCCGGAAATCAAGCTGGGCGTCATGCCGGGTGCGGGCGGCACGCAGCGTCTGCCGCGCGCGGTATCGAAGGCGAAGGCCATGGACATGTGCCTGACCGCGCGCTTCATGGACGCCGCCGAGGCCGAGCGTGCCGGGCTCGTATCGCGCGTGCTGCCAGCCGACAAGCTGCTCGACGAGGCGATTGCCGCGGCGACGACGATCGCCGAGTTTTCGCTGCCGGCGGTCATGATGGTCAAGGAGTCGGTGAACCGCGCGTACGAGACGACGCTGGCTGAAGGCGTCCACTTCGAGCGACGGTTGTTCCATTCGTTGTTCGCAACCGAAGACCAGAAGGAAGGGATGGCGGCGTTCGTCGAGAAGCGGAAGCCTGTGTTCAAACACCGCTGATCGGCCGGCGCCGCGATAGGTATCCGGTGGCTGACCTATATCCGTCGTCGGCGCGATTGCCTCGCCCGGGTGCTTCAAAGCCTCCGTGCGCGCCAGCGCCCGGAGGCTTTTTCAAACTTTCTTCACAAAGGGCTTGCGCGGATAGGGGCGGATGCATAGAATCACGCCTCTTTCGCG